>NZ_JAOVQM010000007.1 GCF_025742995.1 Paracholeplasma manati
TCTAGTTTTGAGAGATGTCTGGTGACGATGGCGAAGTGGACACACCTGTTCCCATCCCGAACACAGAAGTTAAGCACTTCAGCGCCGAAAATAGTACAATGTGCGAAGATAGGACGTTGCCAGGCAAATCTTAATAACCGCCTAAATAGCTCAGTTGGTTAGAGCACCTGACTGTTAATCAGGGGGTCCTAGGTTCGAGTCCTAGTTTGGGCGCCACTATTTAACAGTTAAACAGCTTTTAGGCTGTTTTTTTTTATTTTTTTCTTGTCCCCTCTTTTCAAATACTTTTATTATGTTATAATAAACATGCGAGAATAGAATTTGCCTAAATAGCTCAGTTGGTTAGAGCACCTGACTGTTAATCAGGGGGTCCTAGGTTCGAGTCCTAGTTTGGGCGCCATTTGCCCATTTGACGACCTTTAATGGTCGTTTTATTTTGACCATTTTAAATTGTATGAATTCAGTAATACAATTGAAATAAATATGTTATAAAAAAAGGATGTGCCTATATGCAATACATAGACCCAACACTCAAAAAAATCATTGAAGAAATTACCTCATACGATGAAATGTATGATCTGATTCGAATGGTTGATCCCATTCAAAAGAAAGTCCTTTCCTTCGAAAATAACGCTTGGCATATGGAACCAGGTTTTTGTTATGATGTGTATGAAGAAGGCCACATTTGTAAGAACTGTGTATCCATCAGAGCACTTAATACCGATCGTACCAGCATTAAAACCCAATTTGTTAAAGATAAATTGCACATGGTAACGGCTGTTCCAGTCGATATTAACGGACGAAGAGTTGTTTTCGAATTGTTTAAAGATATCGCCGACTCTCAGGACTTAATACAAGAACAGCTAAAGGAGATGCAAAACCTCATCATCAAAACCAATGAGTTACTGGTCACAGATGTTTTGACGAATATTTACAATAGACGTTTCATTGAAGAACGTTTACCAGTGGATTTTGCTACCCATCAGGCATTAGGTATCCCAGCACAAATCGTGATGATTGACATAGATTTCTTCAAACGTGTGAATGATCAATATGGGCACTTAATGGGCGATAAAGTGTTGAAAGAAATCGCGAAGCTCATGAAACAAACATTTGTTGAAACCGAAGTGATTGCGAGATATGGTGGAGAAGAGTTTCTAATTTATGATCCAAGAAGTATAACAGAAACCTTACAATCCACTGAAGAATTAAGAAAAAAAGTTGAAAATCACCCGTTTGTTTTTGAGGATAGAATCATCTACATCACCATTTCAGCAGGGATTTATACAATCCAAAATGAAACACCGAAAAGTGCCATCGACAAAGCGGATGAACGCTTATACGAAGCGAAAAATACGGGTCGAAACAAAATCATTAATTACTAGCAACAGAGCGATTGAAAGTACTATTAATCGCTTTTTATTTTTTTATGCGCTGTTTTAGTTTATAATTGTATTTAGGAGTGAGTCTATGAGAAAAAATATCGTCACGGTTGCGAAAGAATTGAATCTAGCACCTTCGACCGTTTCAAAAGTCTTGAATAATAACGGTAAGGTCAGTCAAAAAACACGTGATCGTGTCATGGCCTACGTCAAAGAAGTAGGCTATTTTCAAGATGCTTCAGCACGCATTTTAAAAAGTAAAAGAAGTTATACTTTGGGTATTTTATTCTCCGATATCTCATTGGTTGGGTTAGAACACCCTTTCTTTTCGAGTATTTTACAGTCCTTCAAAAATTATGTTGAAAAAGAAGCTTATGAAATCATTTTCGTCGTCAGTAAAGTTGGCGAGCGTGAGATGAGTTACTTAGAATGGTGCCTAACCAAAAAAGTAGATGGTGTATTACTGGTATCCGGTAACTTAAACAACCCTTATATCAAAGAATTGGTTGCGAGCGATATCCCTTGTGTGTCTACAGACTTTATTATGCCCAACCTAACGACCATCATTTCTGATAACGAACTAGGTATTGAGCTTTCCATTGATTTCGCAAAAAAACTCAATCGCGCGTATATCGATATGATTGCCGGACCATCGACATCCATCGCATTCCAGTTCCGTATGGATCATTTCCATAAAGTAATGAACAAACCCGTGGAACCTTATTTCGTCATAGAAGCCAAAGGATTTGGATTTCAATCTGGATTTGACGCAGCTGTACGTTTGTTAGAACAAGCAACACGAGTACCCGACTATGTCATCGTTGGTTCAGATGATTTAGCATTCGGCGCGATTCGAGGGTTTGAATCCAAGGGATATAAAGTACCAGAAGATATTTCCGTTATTGGATTTGATGACATTAATTTTGCGAGAATCTATTCCCCTGCGTTAACCACCATTCGACAAGATAAAAAAGCGATTGGTGAGATGGCTGCACTCAAACTCATTCAAATGATTCAAGACAAAGAACCAAAAAGAACAGAACTCATCAAAATTCCTGTGATCTTGATCGAAAGAGCATCTACAAAAATAAAAATGTAGCATGGGTGTTGACAACCATCCAAATACCCTATATAATGTAAGCGTATTCTAATAGGTAACCGATTTCATATCAGTTACTTATATTTTAGTTAAAAAAGGAAATCGTTTTCCTTATAGTAAAATAAGTAGAATGCGTCTTTTTTTAGCAAAAAAGGGAAATCGTTTTCCCTTTATATAAATGGAGGAAAAACATGAAAAAAATCTTCATCATTTTGGCCTTTGCTGGCTTAGTCTTAGGCTTGCAAAAAGAAGTTAAAGCAGCAGATGATCGACCAATCATTAGTGCTTCTCAAAACGCTATTTTAGCGAATGTTGGTGACACCATTGATTTAGCAGATTATGTCTTTCAACACAACGCAACCACATTTGTTGAGTTTGATCAGGTGGTTTTGACTGGATTCTCTGCAGGCATTACCCTCAATGGAACAGTCATTACAGTGAATCAAAAGGGTCAACACCCATTTTTACTTCAATACCAAAGCGCGAATATTTATGTATACGTCGTAGCGAAAGAAACCAATGAAACCGAATATGTATTATTTGAAACGGGTTTTGATGGGGTTCCAAATGGTAAATTACCGAACGGATACAGCACAGTTGCAGGTAGTTCAGGAATTCAGAATGAACAGTTACTGGTTGCTGGTCGTGGTGGTAGCTCGATGGTGACCTTACCGAATTATTTGAGAAGTTTTATGAATTATATCATTGAAGTCGATATGACCATCGTTGAAGTCGATAATGATTCGCGTTGGGCGAGCGTCATGTTTAGATATAGTACAGAAAACTACTATCAAATGGCCATTCGTAAAGATGCGACAGCTGCCAATGGGGTTGAGTTTGCGAAGAGAACCAATGGGGCGTGGAATGTGACCAATACGACTGCTTATTCTGAACAAATATCACCTGTGAAAATGTATAATTTAAAAATCGATGTGCTTGACGCAACCATCAAAGAATACATCAATGATGAACTGCTCATCACCCATGAACAAGCACTTGAATACAAACGTGGTTTGATCGGGGTTCAAGCGAGTGGGGCCAACGCACTATTCGACAACTTCAAGATTACCTTACCAGAAAGCTACATTAGAACTGAGACGTTTGAATTTACGCGAATTCCAACCATTTATGAACCCAATACAAAAATTGTCAATCCAGCAACCATTCTCACACCATTTGAATCGATGGCGCAATTAGAAGGTTACGCAACAAGACGTCCAGCAACGCTTCTATTAAACGTGAATAACGATTTAGATGTAATGAACGCAGACAATGTTAAGATTGACTCTTTATACAATGTTTTAATCGAACTTGATGGCAAATACATTCCAGCATTTAAAGTAGAAGACGCAACCTTAGCGGTGAAAATAGCGGAAAGAATCAAACTATGGGGCATTTTGGATGTTTTCTTCATCTCCACTGAAAAAGACGTGATTCTCGCGGCTCGTGGTGAGTATGAAATGATTCGTGGGGTCTTAGATTTATCCCAAAGAGCTTTTTCAACTAAGGCAGACTTAGATCAAATTCGAAAAGATACCAACAGCGCACAAAGTGTCGCCGTGATTCTAAATCCAGACTTCTTAGAAAAAGTCCATGTGAATTATCTACAACAACGTCTAGTTACTGTCTGGTCAATGGTTGAAAACAATGATGAAAGTCGTTTGAATGTGCTATTGTCAGGAGCGAATGGTATCATCACAAATAACCCAATGGCATTATTAGATTTGTATGAAACTTTCACAACAACAACCCATTTAAGAGAAGTGTTCATCATTGCTCACCGTGGGTTACATAACGGTTATACAGAATCCGCTGGTCCTGAAAACTCCATTGAAGTGGCATTACAAGCGATTGAAAATGGGGCGAAGATTTTAGAAACCGACGTCCATCTTACTTTTGATGAACAAGTGGTTGTCATGCATGATGCAACCACAGGTAGAACCGCCTCACAAAACTTTACAGTCTCTGCACAACTTTTAGGTGCATTAGAGAATGTGACATTACTCGATGTTTCGAATACAGGTAATACATTCTATATTCCTTCATTTGATACTTACCTTGATACTTTTAAAGACAAAGATGTCGTATTATTTATAGAAATAAAACCAACAAATCAACTTTTACTAGAAAAAGTTAGAGATATGGTTTTAGAGAAAGACATGGAAAACCAAGTGGTATTGATCATGTTTGGCGCACAAAATATCGTCAACATGAAAACAGTTATGCCAACGATGGTTAATGGATATTTAACAGGTGCATTGTTGAACTCGAATAGTATTGAAAACTCGATGTTGAGCGTACTAACTTCCATCGTTCCGATGAAATCGACCTTAAACCCATCTTATGGTCAATTGACCCCTGAATTCACCAAAGCATTGACCCACCGTGGGATTACAGTATGGCCATGGACCATCGATGATGGCACCAGCTTAAGCTATTATTACAACGCTGGTGTTGGTGGGATTACAACCAACGTATCCGACTACTTTAAAGATATGTACATGTATCTGAATTACGAAACTACTGAATTCAAAGTGGTCAAAGGTGAACCATTCATTTTAAGTGGTGAATTGAAAACAAAAGGTGGATCAGTGTATCCATATCGTACTGAACTAGTCATTGTTAGAAATGATGCGAAAGCCACCTTTGATGGTTCAGGCAAATTGATCAGTGCTGAAGACTTGGGCGAAGTGGTATTTTATACCAAAGCCATCAGTACATTACCCAATGGCAATGTCATTGAAATCTATAGTGATTTAATGACCATCACATTGGTTGAACCAAGCGCTACTTTATGGAGTAACCCTTGGATATACGTCGGATTCTCTGGCGTATCTGCATTAGCCGTAGGCATTTGGCTTACCCTTAAAAAGGTAACTAAAAAATAAAAAAGGAGAACAATATGAAAAAATGGTTTGTTGTTTTATTCATCATGCTGTTTGGCTTTGTCCTAGCTGCATGTAATACCACACCACCCGTGGAAGAAGAAAAGGATACCATCGCACCGATACTCATTGGTGTTGGAAATGTATCCATTCAAAAAGGGGAAACTTTTGACCCACGTGCTGGCGTTTCAGCAACCGATAACGTGGATGGCAATCTAACGTCTTCGATTGTGGTTACTGGTACAGTGGATCTCGATCAAACAGGTACTTATGTGCTTACATATACGGTGACTGACGCTGCTGGTAACAAGACAGAACTAGAACGTAGTGTAACCATCACAGAAGTATTCTTATCTGATTTGAGAATATTGAATGGTGATTTTGGTCAACAACTCGCAGGCACTTGGACCCACTGGGCAGGTGAAGGTGGAGCGTCTACGGTTTCGATCGTGAATGGCGAAGCGGTTATTGACATCACTGCCAATGGTAATCAATGGTATTCCACTCAATTTAATCAGGGCGGATTAACCATTACCCAAGGTAAGATGTATCGTATCGAATTCGAAGGTCGTGCTGACCAAGCCAGAGGTATCGTTGTCAAAATTGAAAACGCTGCTTATCAAGGTTATATCGATGAAACGGTCAGCTTAACCACTGCAATGACTAAGTATACATTCGAATTCTTTGTTACTAGTCCAACCATTACGAACGGAAAATTGGTCATTGGGGCTGGTACTATGGCTGGTCGTGGTTTAGATGCCGGTGCTTTAACCAAAGTATACCTAGATAATTTTGTTGTCACAGAAGTAGATCCAGGTGTCGATGATGTATTACCAATCATCAATGGCGCTACCTCAAAAATTATTGAAGTTAACCAAGCATTTGATCCACTTGAAGGCATTACAGTGTCTGATAACAGAGACTTTAATTTGACTCCTGCGGACATTGTTATTACAGGTACATTAGACATCACCACCCCTGGTGATTATGTCTTGACTTATAGTTTAACTGACGCGTCTGACAATACAGTTACCGTAGATAGAACCATCACCGTCTTGGCTGGATTGGTGCCGTCGACTTGGTTGGTTGTTAATGGTGACTTCGAAACAGAACAACTCACACCACTACCACAACCAGCAGAAACTGGTTGGGGCTGGCATGGTGCTGGTGCATTTACTGCTAAGATTGAAGGCGGTATGGCAGTCATCAACATTACAAACCCAGGTACAGTTGTCCATGGTGTACAATTCTATCAACAAAATAGAGTCATCGAACAAGGTCAAATCTACAAGATTACATTTGATGCGAAATCAGATATTCCAAGACCAATCATGGTAGCCTTAGAACAAGGCACAACCCGTCGTTATGATGAAATTGTGTTCTTAACTTCTGAATGGCAAACATTCGAAATTCAAATCGAATTCGTACTCACTGGTTTCACCAATGGTAAGTTCGCGTTCTTTATGGGTGACATCGGTTCTACTTCAGTACCAACCACGGTTTACTTAGACAACATCGAAGTTGAAACTGTACGTAACTTAGTAGATACCACTGCACCACAACTCTTTGGATTAGATGATTATTATGTCTTAAAAGACTCTGCATTTAACCCACTACAAGGCGTAACCATCCGCGACAACTATGACAAGACTTTAACCAATGATAACATCGTGGTTACTGGTTCAGTGAATACAGCCGTTGCTGGTGAATATACCTTAACTTATAGTATTAAAGACGCTGCTAACAATGAATCCACTTACACACGTAAAGTAGAAGTCATCGAAAGCGCTGAAATGTTATCCAATACCTTTGTTTTAGTCAATAATGATTTCGCGATTGATCAATTGACACCAATGGCACAACCAGCAACCACAGGTTGGGGTTGGCATGGTGCAGGTACATTCACGATTGCGATTCAAAATGGCATTGCAACCATCAACGTCGTCAACCCAGGTACTGTACCTCATGGCGTTCAATTCTACATGCAAAACCGTGTGATTGAAACGGGTGCAACCTATCGTCTAACCTTCAAGGCTAAAGTTGATATCGCAAGAAGCTTTAGATTGTCACTAGAGGCTGGTACTGATGTTCGTTTCTTCCAAATCATTGATGTTACGACTGAATGGGCAACCTATGAAGTATTCATGACCCCAAGTGGTGGTGGATTCTCCAATGGTAAGCTTGGCTTCTTCATGGGTTATGTCGATGAAACTTCAGTAGCAACTACTTTCTACCTAGATGATATCAACGTCGAATTGGTCGGTTATCGTCAAGATACCGTTAAACCATTCATATTTGGTGCGACTGCTAAAGAAGTTGTCAAAGGCACTGCTTTCGATCCAATCGCGGGCGTAACTGTGTTTGATAACCAAGATAAGACCTTAGTTCCAGCTAGCATCGTCGTGAATGGTACTGTGGATGTTGAAACCGTAGGTACCTATACACTGACTTATACACTTACCGACCGTCAAGGTAACCAAACGGTGGTTGAACGCGTCATCACAGTCATTAATAACGTTTAATCGTCATTAGAAACATACTTCCTCTCTAGAAAAGGTGTGAATATTCACACCTTTTCTTTTGGTTAGCACTTTCATTCGTACATAATTTGGTGGATATTGTCTTGTAGTATATAATGGAATCAGAGGCGATCATATGAAATATATTCAAAAGTTCATCCACATTACCATCACCTTCTTCAAAGCCATCATTCGATTGATTTTAGGCTTGAGAACACCCAAAGGGTTATTAGCCCTCTTTTTAGCATTGCTTATTTATTATGGATGGGCCATCGCATTTATTGTCTATGGATCCATCGTTAAAAATCCTTGGTTTATCTCCATTGGTACGTCAGTCATGGTCTTCTGGATGGCCCCGTTAACCCCGTTTTGGGCACTCACGATCTTTACGACTTTATTCATTCAAAGGGTTATTTTGAGAGACCAAAAAACCCAATCCTTTCGTAAAATTTATCAAATGTATTTAGGCGATTCTAAGTCTAAATCGGACGATAAACTCATCGCTTTGGTCGAAGATAAAACGGATTTTGCAGACCCGACGCCCGAAGAACTAGAAGCATCTAATCATCAAGAATCCAAGGATTTATGATAGAATACCACTAGGGAGGCGAATCTCATGAACTATATCAAACAAAATCATCACATTTACGCATTAAACGAAGCAGGTCAATTATTGGCCGAAGTCAAATTTCCAATAACATCTGGCAATATCGTTGAAATCAACCGTACGTTTGTTGACCCATCGTTACGCGGTCAAGGGGTTGCGAATGAACTCTTGGTGATGGCTTATGAATCGATTAAAGCTCAAAGCTTTAAAGCCATACCAACCTGTAGTTACGCTGTGACTTGGTTTAAACGAAACAAGGATAAACACGATGTTTTGGTTGAAGGCATCGATTTGGACAATCCAGAATTGTTATACAACGAAGTTTGTAGCCGCTAAGGAGGTCACCATGGATTTTATTACGGAACGCAATATGATCTACGTTTGTAGCGATGAAAAAATCGTCGCCGAAGTGACTTTTCCGAATATTGATGACACAACAGTCGATATCAATCATACCTTTGTGGATCCATCACTAAGAGGACAAGGCATAGCACAAAAACTCCTCATCCTAGCATATGAAACCATCAAACAACAAGGGTATAAAGCAGTCGCAACCTGTCCATATGCAGTCAAGTTTTTTAATGAAAACAAAGTTTACCAAGACATCCTAAAATGAGAACTTAACCGTTCTCATTTTTTACGGATACAGGGGCGCATTTACCATGGGTTATGTTATAATACCTAATGGATTAATTAGAGGTTACCTATGACACAAAAACTCCAAAAAAACATCTTAATCCTCACATTCCCTATCTTTATAGAACTCCTGTTCTTCATTCTCATGGGGTCTGTGGATACCTTCATGATCTCAGGATATGAGAAGGCCAATGCTTTCGCAGCTGGCAGTGTCGCTGCAGTTGGGAATGCCTCTACAGTCATCAATTTATTTGGTGTATTGATCAACATCGTCTCCGCTGGGATTTCGGTGGTCGTTTCTCAATATTTAGGTGCGAAAAACGAATCAGGGGCTAAAAAAGCCATTTTAACAGGGATTTTGATGCAAGTATTCATTGGGTTAATCATCGCGACCACACTGCTTGTTTTTGGTAACTTATTGTTTAGATTGATTGAAACACCGATTGAAATCCAACAATTATCTTATGATTACTTATTTTATACAGCCATTTCATTATGCTTTGTTGCGATATCAAACGCGATATCATCAGCACTGAGAAGTTATGGTCATACGCATCAAGTGATGATCACCGTCATCATCGCGAACGTCTTTAACATCGTTTTTAATTTCATCTTTATCTATGGTTATCTAGGCGCACCTGAGATGGGTGTTGCTGGTGCAGCCGTGTCTACCATGCTCATGCGTTTCCTAACCATGTTGGTCACTTTTGTGCTTTTAAAGAAAATGATTGGATTATCTATTACCAAAATACGATATGATAGAAGTAGCATGCAAAAGATCTTAAAAGTGGGGGTACCCTCCGCTTTAGAGAACATGACCTATAACCTCATGCAGTTTGTGATTTTATCGTTTGTCAATAAACTGGGTACAGAGATGATCACAACCAGAACTTATGTCAATACAGTATTATCCTATATCTTCTTATTTTCAGCCTCATTCGCCGCTGGTAACGCCATTATTACGGGTTATTACATCGGTGAAGAAGATTATGAAGGGGCTTATAAGAACACCTTAAAAACCACAATCATGACCATAGGGGTCGTCACCATCGCCACCATTACCGTCAACTTATTTTTACCAGTGATTGCGAAAGCACTCACCGATGATCCTGTGGTGATTAAAACCATGCATCAAATTTTCTTGTTTGTCATATTATTGGAAATTGGCCGCAGTTTGAACTTAGTCATCATCCAAGCACTACGTGCAGCTGGGGATACCACATTCCCACTCGTGATGGCGATTATATCGATGTTGGGTATCGGAATTTCAGCTTCCTTTCTTTTATCCAACACCTTACAATTGGGATTATTAGGGATTTATTTAGGCATCACTTGTGATGAATTCTTCCGCGGTATGACGATGCTCATCCGCTGGTTAAAAAAAGTATGGATGCACAAATCATTAGTCAAGGAGACCACACAATCATGAAACCAGTCATCATGGCAGTAGCGGGCGGATCCGCTTCCGGCAAAACCACAGTCGTCAATGAAATCTTAGCGAAACTCGATTTAAAGAGTGTCGCCATCATCAAACACGATGACTATTACAAGGCACAACATGACATGAGTCTCGAAGAACGTTACCGTGTCAACTATGACCATCCAAGTTCGTTAGACAACGATCTATTGGTTTCACACATTGAAGCGTTACTCAGGGGGGAATCCATCTCTAAACCCATCTATGATTTTGAAACTTATGACCGCAGTCTTCAAACTGAAATCGTTGAACCTAAAAAAGTCATCATCCTAGAAGGCATTTTGATATTAACCGATGAACGCATCCGTCAACTATCAGACATCAAATTATTCGTTGAACTCGATGACGATACGAGGTTCATCAGACGTCTCCAAAGAGACATCAAAGAACGTGGCAGAACCGTCGACTCTGTCATCAAACAATATTTAAACACCGTTAAGCCGATGCATCATAAGTATGTTAAACCAACCAAACGTCACGCCGATGTCATCATACCAAATGATTATAACCATGGGGTAGCGGTAGACATCATCGTCTCAAGAATTCAAAAAATATTGGAGGAAAACTAATGATTTTAATCATTGGTGCGATGGCCTCAGAAACGGACGCCATTAGCCATTTAGTAACCAACCCTGACAACTTCACCTTAAACGGTAAAAACGTGGTTACAGGCGAAATAAACGGGCATTCAGTGATGATTATGACAACAGGTGTTGGTAAAGTCAACGCTGCGTTTGGACTCACTTCCGTATTATCGACCTATAAAGTCGATTATATTATCAACGTTGGATTGGTCGGGGGTTTTAAACCACTGAATCCTGGGGATATGGTGTTCATCCAATCGGCAACCTATCACGATTTTGATTTATCTATTTTTGGTTATGATAAAGGTCAAGTACCCCAATTACCTACAAATTATTTACCAGATCATAACATCACCAAACAAGTCCAATCCAAATTGAATTTAACTGAAACAAAACTCTATACAGGGGATACCTTTTTAACAGAAGTCATTGAACCCAACAGTGTATGTGATATGGAAGGGGCAGCCTATTTCCAAGTCGCACATCTATTGAATACGCCGATGATTTCGGTTAAAATCATCTCAGACATCGTAGGCGAACCTTCACAGTTAGAAGACTACAGTGTCTTTGAAGCACAATGCAGCATCCGTTTTAAATCTTTGATTGAACAAATACTCTTTTAGGAGGTTCCTATGAAAGGTTTACTCATCTTATCCGATTTTTGTGAAGACACCGAAGCACTATCGACCAGAGCTTTATTAAAAAGAGCTCAAATCGCAGTGGATACCGTAACCATTAACCCTTCAAAAATGATTACTACAGGTTATGGTTTACAAGTGATGGTAGATTATCACTCGGATGAAATTGACTTCGAAGATTATGATTTCTTGATTGTCCCTGGTGGTAAATATGTTGCTCAAATCATCGACCAAGATACCTTCATTAAGTCGACCGTGAAAACATTTGAGAAGGATCAAAAACTCATTTGTGCGATTTGTGCAGGTCCACGCTTTTTAGGGGAAATGGGTGTCTTAAAAAACAAGCAATATACCATCTATCCAGGCAATCAAAATGACGCTTTTGAAGGGGTCTATCATCCAGAGTTAAAAGCAGTCACGGACGGCCTTGTTATCACAGCAAGAGGTGCTGGTGCAACCCTCGATTTTGCCTATGAAATCATCCGCTATATTCAAGGCGAAGCAGCAGCCAAAAAGATCCTCCAAAACATCGCATATTAATTTGAATTAATATGTATAAATTATATTGACAAACGCATTTTTATTGGTATAATAGTAAATGCGCTTGTTTAAATGTGGCCCGTTGGAGAAACGGTTAACTCACATGCCTTTCACGCATGCATTCACGGGTTCGAATCCCGTACGGGTCACCAAAAAGTTGTACTCATAGCTCAATTGGATAGAGCGCTTGACTACGGATCAAGAGGTTGGGGGTTCAAGTCCTCCTGGGTACGCCATATTTTATCGGGAAGTAGCTTAGCTTGGTAGAGCGCCTGGCTTGGGACCAGGAGGTCGCAGGTTCAAATCCTGTCTTCCCGACCATTTTTGCGGGTGTAGTTCAATGGTAGAACCCCAGCCTTCCAAGCTGATGACGTCGGTTCGATCCCGATCACCCGCTCCAATGTACATATCAAATCACCAATATTTGGTGATTTTTTTTCTGTTTTAGATGTTATAATATCTCATGTTAAGGGGATTTCCTATGAAAGTTATTAATAATCAATCACGCATTCAAACCACATATCTTTGGTGGCTTGTTTTTATCAATATCATTGTTTTAACCGTAGGATGGCTTCATCAAGACTGGTTGGGATTTGGGGCTGCCATCCTCATCAATATGCCCATCAACTTATGCATCTTGAAACGATATCGAAAAAAACTCAAAACCCATCGCGATTACATCAGTATCAATATGGGGGCTTTTCGCCATACCAAACCCAAAAGTTATTATGAAATTCCACTCGTGGATATCGAACACTTCTATGTGAAGCCACATCCGAAAAACAAACGTTATCAACGGGTCATCCAAGTCGTATTTGATCGAACAAAGTCTTATGAGTTTGTGATCGACAGAAGTCAGTTATTACCACTAGAAACCTTGGTTAGAAGACCCCTTAATCACTCACTCATGCAAAAGAGAACTCATTATAAACAACCAAAACAACCTCGTTTTATTTGGTTTCAGTTGATGGGTTCAGTGTTGGGTGTAGGCTTGTCTGCTTTAGGTATTTTGTTGTACACACAACAAACCAATGCGTGGGTCAATAACCTCATGATTGGACTCATTGTTTTATACGCATTAGGTCATTTTTATTCTTTCTTAGACCATACCGATCCATGGTATGTCAAACTTGCACAAAGCTTTTTTGGGATGATCATATACATTTTGATTGTGACTTCTGTCATAACGTTATTTTCTAATTTCATTTTAGAAGCCCCATTTTCCATGATTTATTTGACCTATGCCACCTATGCATTATCTGCCTTTGTGGTGGTGGTTTTGATATTTATGGCGTCACTTTACGCACTCGCCCATGCTTAGGAGGGAAAACCCATGCCTTACCCCATTTTAGAATTTGATGATCACGATGATGTGTTCATCAAACCCTATTTTAATGTCCTAGACTTACCAAAAGTAGAAAATTTGATCATTACTTTCTTCAAAGAAGTTGTCAATGAATTGCTCGAAAACAAAGCCATCGACGTCTATATGCATCTTAAAGGTGAGAATGACTATACGTTCTATAAGTTTGTCAACGATGACACCTTGATATTTCATGGGGGTATCGGCGGACCGCTTTGTGGTGGGATGATGGAAGAAGCCATCGCGATGGGTATAAAGCGCATCCTCTTTTGTGGCGGTGGTGGCATCCTCAAACAAATGCCTGTAGGACATTGTATCGTTATTGATAGTGCCATTCGCGATGAAGGCACGAGTTATCATTATGCGAAGCCATCCCGAGAAATGGTGGTAGACCCAAACATCGTGAACATATTAGATCAAGGTTTGAACCGCTTGAATGTACCACATGTGGTGGGGAAAACATGGACGACCGATGCTTTTTACCGTGAAACGAAAGATCGTGTCCAAAGAAGACGTGAAGAAGGCGCGATTTTGGTTGAAATGGAACAAGCCTCTTTAATTGCTATAGCACAATTTCGAAAAGTCAAATACGGTGCCATCTGTTACGCGGGTGATGACTTAACATCGGACGTTTGGGATTCTAGACAATGGAAGTCCCGTCAAAGCGTACGCAGTTTACTCGTATCGGTTTGTCAAGAACTTGTGAAAACCATCTAGGCTAATGACGCTAGATTTGTTATAATGAGTTGGGTTATAAGGGGTTGAAAAGATGGCACTAAATGAAGTACACAAGTTTGAGCTGTTCGATGCGTATGACATCGATGAAAACAAACTCAATATCGATATGGTCAGAGGTGAGTCTCATCCAGAGGGTCAATACCACATTGTGGTAGAAATCATCACGATGAATGAGAAAGGTGAAATCTTATTGACCAAACGTCACCCACGTAAAATCTTTGGTGAATATTGGGAGATTACGGGCGGGTCGGTTTTAAAGGGCGAAGATGTCTTAACCGGCGCTGCTCGAGAACTAGAAGAAGAAACCGGATTAAAAGCCAATCCGAAAGATTTTATACCGATTTTTAGAGAAATCTTTTATGATGGGATATTTAGAGGATTTTTCCATCAAATCGATACCTCAAACCAAACATTTAAAATCCAAGATGAAGAAGTGATCGATTATCGCTGGATTTCGAAATGTGATTTTATCGAAACCATTTGTAACGACCATTTTGTCCCACACTCGAAAAATCGGATTTTACGCGCATGGGCTAATTTAGAACCATTGATATTTTGTGAATAGCATTTGGCACACTTAGTGTGCCATTTATTTTTTTGAGACACATACTCAAAAAAACACCATAATTATTTGATTTATAGACGATTTTGTGACAAAATTAATATAAACAGGAGGTCTAGATATGCAAGATTTTATCATTGAAAACGGCATTTATATTCTCATTGGATTGGTTCTTATTTTTGTGGTTGTTACATTTTTGTTATCCCGTAAACCAGAAAAACAAGATAAACCAGTAGTACCAGTGAATAAGGAAAGTGAGCCAGTTGAGCCTGAAAAAGTAGAAGAACAACCGGCAGTTGTAGAAAATGTAGTTGTTGAAGCACCTGTCACAGAAAGTGTGCCTGAGGTCATTGAAACACCGGTAAAACAAGTGGAAGAACCGATTGTAGAACCAACCCCTGAAGTTAAACCTACGGTTGTTGAAGAACCTAAACCAGAGGCAGTAAAACCAAAAGCGAAACCAGCGTCTGAACCTAAACCGAAGGTAGCTAAATCCAAATCAGAACCCGTTAAAGCACCGGCTGCACCAGCATCAGAACCCGTTGATGAAGATGATGATGAAGAAGCCGCCCTTAAACGTGTGGTTAAAAACCCTAAATATCACATTTCGATGAACAAAGATGATCAAAGCCCTTACTTCAAGAAATGGCGCGTACGTAAAGAAGGTTCAACCAAGACCATCAAGTATTTTGACACCCAAAAAGAAGCGATTGCTTACGCGACTGATTTGGCTGAAAAAGCCAATACCAGTGTGGTCATACACAAAGTGGATGGATCCATCCGTAAACAGGATTACTCTAAGAAATAACACACAATCATTACCAGTCCGAGTGACTGGTATTTTTTTTGAGCAAATCCCATGATATTTCGAAATCGAAATGATATCATAAGAATGAGGTGAATAAACATATGTCTAAATTTGAACTTGGTATCACAACCTTCGCTGAAGTGATGCCAGATTTACATACCGGAAAAACCATATCTTATGATGAAAGAATCAACCAACTGATCGATGAAATCGTCTTAGCAGACCAAGTCGGTCTCGATTACTACGGGATTGGTGAACACCACCGAAAAGATTTCGCTGCTTCAGCCCCACACACCATCTTAGCGGCTGCTTCCAGATTGACTAAAAACATTAAGTTGGGTTCCGCAGTTACGGTACTATCCTCAGAAGATCCTGTCCGTGTATACCAAAATTTCGCGACATTGAATGCCTTATCTAAGGGTCGTGCAGAAATCATGGCAGGGCGTGGATCATTCATCGAATCATTTCCATTATTTGGCTATGATCTCAATCAATACGACCGCTTGTTTTCGGAAAAACTCGATTTACTCTTACAAATTCGGGACCATGAAATTGTTCATTTTGATGGAAAAACACGTGCACCCATCGATGGGTTAGGGGTGTATCCGAGAACCGACTACCCACTGCCAATTCAAGTCGCTGTGGGTGGTACACCAGCGTCTGTAGTGCGTGCAGCGAATTATGGATTACCGCTATTCTTAGCCATCATCGGTGGCTATCCAAGGATGTTTTCACCACTGGTTGATCTGTACAAGAAAACCTATAAAGAACGTGGATATGGTGTCAATCAAATGCATATATCGGTGCATTCTCATGGATACATCGCTGAGGATATGACAGAAGCTACAGAAACGTATTTTCCATCCATCAAACAAGCGATGGACATCATTGGTAAAGAACGTGGGTGGTCTACGTATACCAGAAGTACTTATGACGCTGCACGTTCCTTAGAAGGTGCGCTGTTTGTCGGTGATCCAGCATGGGTTGCGAAAAAGATATTACACTTAAGAAAAACCTTAGGTATTAACCGGTTTGCACTCCATGTACCGGTTGGTCAACTCGATCATGATAAAGTCATGAAAACCATCGAACTCTTGGGCACCAAAGTGAAACCAATCATTGACCAAGCGATTGCTTTAGAAAAAAGTGAACTAAAATAAACCAATCTATCGTATAATAACCTTGAGGTGATTTTGTGAAATCTTATGACCATATCCCTGAAGGGTATCAATTGACTTATGATTTGCATTTGCTTAAAAACACGAAGGTATTTGCGCTTTTAAATATCTTACAAGTGGTATTGATTTTACCATTTATACCAGGCTTCTTGTTTTTAAACTGGTTGGATTTATTTTCATATGAACGTATTGTGTCTGGTGTCATTTTGTTATTGATTCCAGCGATGATTGTCATGATTGTAATTCACGAACTGATTCACGGCTTCTTTTTCAAAAAATTCAGTGGAAAGAGAGTCAAATACCAATTTCATGGATGGGCTGCTAGCGCATCCACCCCAGGCATTTATTATCGAAAAAAATATTATCTAATCATCGGATTAGCCCCAGCAGTGTTATTGAATACCCTATTCTTGATAGGAACCTTCCTATTACCCAACCCACTAAACACCTTAAGTTACTTTTTACTCGCTATACATGTTTCATCGTGCGTAGGTGATTTCTATGTATCTTGGATACTCAGAAAGTATCCCGAAGATGCTTATATAGAAGATACAGGTGTGGGCTTGAAAATCTATGAATATCACGAAGCAGATATTCAATTTGAGTAATCTATTCATAATTTTTGGAGATTAAGGGATATCATTTGAATTGTGCGTTTGATACATGTAAAATGAAATCAATCCGATGATAGATAGCCTGCAAACTTTTGTCATCAAATCACAAAGATACCATGACGCAGACATGGTATTCTTTTTTCAAGGAGGATTATATTCATGAGTTTTAAAGAAAAACGCAAGTTCAGATTGTTTGAACATTTGCCCATCATTGTGAGGGCAGCCCGTTCATTCCTATATTTAAGATTATTTAAAAAGAAGAATGGAATGAACTTTAAATTTAAAGAACGCATCATGCTCGCCGTTACAGAAGTCAATGGGTGCCAAATGTGTTCATACGTACATACCAAACTCGCATTGAGTGCAGGTTTATCGATGGACGATATCCAAGAGTTATTGTCAGGTGAATTGGTTGGGGTTCCAAAAGACGAATCTTTAGGCGTATTGTTTGCGAAAGACTACGCGTTTAATAAAGAGAAGATCGATGCGGATTTCTACCAAAAGTTAGTGGATACTTATGATGTACGTAAAGCCAGAGCGATTTTAGGGGTGGTTGAAATGATTACCATGACCAATGCGATGGGCCTAGGTTTAGGCTATTTGAAACGTACACTTTCGTTTAAACACGTCAAAGGTTCGAATATCCTAAATGAAGTCTTAATACCGCTATCTACCATGGTCTTATTTCCTTTATCCTTACTGTTATTTTTACCTTATATCCCTTTTTACAGTGCTCGTTTTAAAAATATTAAAAAATAATTTTTCAAAAAAGCGGACAAAATCCGTTTTTTTTTCGTTTTATTAGGTAGAAAAGCATATGGGGGTATGACACATGAGATTGATTAAAGTAGACCAAGAAAATATTTTTATTGATGGTGACTTCATCGAAATTGAGGATGTAACTGCGGAATTATTAGAAGAGATTGTGGATCACGCCATGCACGATAAGTTGGTGTTTGATATCCATCCAAACAATCGTCACCCGCTAGCAACCTTCTTGAGAATTGTTGAAAAAGACGCACAACCGGACTCACCTTTTAGAAAAAATTATTTTCAAACAAGCCAAAAGTAATTACCTAACACATACCTATGTGATAGGCTAAAGGCCTCCCTCCCTTTAGCCTTTTATTTTGTGAAAAAACGTGTTAAACTAAAAGAAGAGGTAACTAATTTATGAGACTATTATTTCAAGGCGATTCCATTACGGATTGTAACCGTAATCGAGAAAACCCATTCGATTTAGGACATGGTTATGTCAAAAAAATACAAGCAGCTTTACCCAATCACGAGGTTTTGAATCGTGGGATTTCTGGCAATAGAACCATCGATTTATTGATGCGTTGGCAAAAAGATACGTTGGATTTAAAACCCGATGTATTGTCTATTTTTGTCGGTATCAATGAAGTCTGGCATTACCATTATGATCAAAAAGTATTGACACCGATGATGTATGAAGATTATTATAAGAACCTCATCAAACAAGTGAAATACTTATTGCCAAATACCAAAATCCTATTAATTGAACCTTTCGTTTTTCCAATCGGGGTATATCAAAAGAGTTGGGACGTGGAACTCATCGAAGAACAAGCCATCGTACGTAAATTGGCTCAATTATATGACACTGCATTTTTACCTTTACAAGAAATACTAAATCAAAAACTCAACGAACATACCATGGCTGACATCGCCGATGATGGTGTCCACCCAACCGATTTGGGTCACGAAATCATCAAAGATGCCATCTTAGATACCATCAAACCTTGGATAGGAGCATAATCATATGAGAAAAGAATTACGCATTTTATTTTTTGGGATTGTGGGTTCCATTTTAGTCGCTGGAGGCACCATCGCCATTGCGATTGGCACGTTAAGGGATGATTATAGTTATTATCCAATCTTGGTGTTCTTTGGTGGCGTTATGCTCATTTACGCCGTATTTGCATCCCTTGTGGATGTGCCAGTAACGTCTAAAAGTCAGTAAAAAAAACTGACTTTTTTTCTTTTATAATCTTGCAAAAATAACGTGGTATTTATCGGTCTTTGGTGTTATAATACCTATAGACTACACGTTACAGGAGGTTTTATCATGGCTATATTAAATCAAATTCCCACCAAAACAATTCCGTTATCTAAAGCGAAATATACCAAGTTAGATCGCTATCAAGTGGGTTCACCCGTACAATTGGTAGGGTATTTCGTATATAAAGAAACCGATACAAATAATGTCATCACCGTGAAGCGTATGAGTTTTGGCTTTAAAAACGAATCTGAGAAAAACATCATCGCGATTCGTGGGTCATTTACTCAAAAAGATGCTTTTGGTGATGATTTAGGTGAACTTAAATACAGCTTGGTTGAAATGGATAATTATCAACCAGGGGCGATTCAAGGTGAACACCTATTTATGGACATCAACCTCGGTACGATCGACATCGAGTTTTCAATCGAACAAGTGGTTTTCGCTGATGGTTCTAAATGGATGGCTGAAACCGTAGAATTTATCCGTTTCGACATCCAAACCAAACCGATTGAGGAAGCCCATTTTAATGCCATGAAATACGCTTGGTTCTTAGAATCCAAAGGTTTCCCAATAAAAAATCATTATGTTGAAAACAATCACTTCTATCAATGCCCGTGTGGAAACATCAATGGCATCGAAAAAGAAGTCTGCAGTTTATGCCATACCCCAAAAACAATCGCTAAACCTTTCGCTGATATGAGTATCGCTTCGGTAGCCATCGAGCAATCCGTGAATAAAATCATGGACGACTTCAATCAATTATTCCCAGACGGTGCGGTTAAAGATTCATTCAATCGGTATCGTTTTAATGAAAATGCCATTCTATTCGACTCAACTCCGCTCAAGAAATTAAGAGAATTCGCGACACAGTGGAAAGGCGTCAATCCGATTGTTAAAGAAGAGATTAAGAAGACCACAGAATTCGTTACCTTCATTGAAACCTTAAAAAACAAACTGCTTAAGGAAGAAAATGATAAAAAGCAAAAAGCATTGGCTGAACAAAAAGCCAAAACCAAAAAACAACGAGTGAAAATTTTATCGATTACACTCGCTACACTGCTCGGTTTAGCGTTGATTGGATTTGGTGCTTATTACGCTATTTTCGGTAAACTTGCATTTGAAACTCGCAATACGTATGAAGCCTTTGTGACGTTGAGAAGAGTCAATGCAACCACGACCAGCGTTGAAGTTCGCATAGATGATATTAATTTTACAGGCTCAAACTTTGAGTTCTATGGCATTGTATTTGATGATTGGTGTACCGTTCAATTTTGTTATGATGAAGTCATTTTAAATCCAGATGAATGGGTTTTAAACATCACAGATAGCCAATTTACCGCCACAGCCATGGTTAATTTGTCCATCAATGGGATGCAATCCACCATCAAGTATTTAGAGTTTAACAGTCGACTCTTTAATAAAAATATATACGTTCCTAATGAAAATGTGGTCCGTTACTACTAATAAAACAAAAATGCTTAAGCCACTGGCCTAAGCATTTTTTTGTCGTTATTAAGTTAGCTTCTAACGTTGTCGATCATGGTATTGATCTTATCGATGTCAGATGGGTTTAACGCTGTGAGAGGTGCAACACTCAATACAGCATTCTTATTGTAATAAGTTTGGTTTGCTAAAGCCCAGTTTTTGTACCATTCATCATCAGAAGTTAAGTTTTCCATGATGAGGTCATACGCTTCAACCAAGGCAGCTGCGTAACCAACCACTTCCGCATTCAGTGCGACATTTTCTGGGTCCAACATGAAATTGATGAATTCATGAGCTCTATCGACATTTTTAGATGTGTTAGGGATAACCATCATGTCTGCGAATACGAATGTATCTTCAGGGACATAAATGTTGAATTCAGCTTGAACTTCAGATAAGGTCTTACCTTCATCCAATTGGATGTATAAACGGTCTAGATAGTCACCAGTATAGACTAAAGCCATATCGAGGTTACCTGCTTCAACATTACGTTTCAAGGAGTCATCGCCCCATTCGACGAAGTTTGCTTGGTCGATGGCGTCTTCAGCTTGGTCTAATAATGATTGTGAGAACGCATTGACGTTTTGATCTAAGTACAACATAGCTGCTGCATAAGCGAATTGTGGGACATCATACATACCACGTCTAACCCCTGCAGGTGCTTTTGATGGGTCGAAATATGCGCCCCATCCATGGGTTTCTAATGCAGTTTCTAAGCCTGCAATACGGTTGTTATAGATGATACCAAAGGTACCCCAGAAATAAGGCACCGCGTATTTTGTGAAATCAACGGTTTCAGATGTTCTAGTTAAAGTGGTTGCAGTCATCGAATCAAAGATTTGATCGACACCTGACATATAAGTGACGTTGTCACGGTTTGGTAATAAAGAATAGTCTAATTCAATGAGCATGTTTTCTTCTTGCATCTTCTCGATCATATAATCGGATGGGATGACAATATCGTAAGCGGTTGTTCCACTCTTGATTTTACTATAGAAGGCTTCATTGGAGTCAGCCACGTCAACGATGACACGGTAACCAAATTCTTCCTCAAAACGATCGACGACGGCGTCGTTGATGTATTCGCCCCAGTTCAGGATGCGAAGCACAGGACGGGAATCGCAAGCTGCGAGTACAACGGCTGCAGTAAGCATTAAAGCAAATGCTAAGATTTTTTTCATTTGTTTGTTTTTCCTTTCTTGTTCATAAATTGAGAACCAATGAGTCCGACCATGGTTAAGATGGTCAATAAGGTAGAAAACGCGTATACGGATGGGGTCAAATTACGTCTACCTAAAACCCCATAAATCCAAATGGACAGATTGTCATAACCAGCACCGGTATTGAAGAAGCTGATGACGAAGTCGTCAACGCTCATGGTAAGGGCTAGCAACATCCCACTGAAAATGCCCGCCTTAATGGCTGGGACCACAACATAGATGAGTGCTTTCATCGGTTTTAACCCTAAGTCAGCAGCCGCGTCCACCAAGTTCGCATCGAGTTCCTTTAATTTAGGCACGACACTGAGTACCACATATGGGAAGGTGAAGAAGAGGTGAGCTAAGACCAAGGTTGGTAAACCGAAGATGCTGATTGAAGCACTCGGATTAAAGAGTTGAACAACCATATTGATCAGAACCATGACGAATCTGAACATGATCATCAACGAGAACCCTGTGACGATATCGGCATTTAAAATCGGCACATTGTTCAAGAACATCAAACCACTGCGTTTGTTTTTCGGCAAGTGGAAAATCCCAATGGCGAAGAATGTACCGAGTACAGTTGCCAAAGTGGTGGCGATGGCAGAAACCATTAAGGTATTCTTGATCGCATTCAATAACTCATCCTCATTGAAGATATTGGTATACCATTCGAGGGTGAAGGTAGAAAAGCGTGTGGTAACAACCGAGCTGTTGACCGATTGGATAGCGATGATGATGATGGGTAAATATAACATGAACATCATCAAGACGAAGAAGAGGATACCGACCCACTTTAATAATGGGGCCAACCATTCTCTGTTTTTAAAGCCGTAGTCTTCAATACGGGCTTTCGGGAAGTTTGTCATAGTAAGGTTTCTCCTTCCTTGTCAAATCTTCTTAGAAGCAGAATCGCACCGAAGATGAGCAATAAGATGGTTGAGGCTAATAGGGCACCATCGTTGAAGATGGTGTAGTTAAATTTGGTTTCAATGATGTTACCAATAAAGACGATTTGTCCTTTGGATAAGATTTTTGGAATAGCGAACCCAGAGAAGGTCGGTAAGAACACCATGATTGAACCCGTAACCACGCCTTTAATTGACAGTGGTAATACCACATGTAAGAAGGTTTGGAATGGGGTTTTACCCAAATCGGCAGACGCTTCAATTAAAGAGTTGTCGATTTTTTCTAACGCCGTATAAATCGGTAAAATCATGAATGGTACATAGGTGAAGACCATCCCAATGATGACCGCGAGTGGCGTACCATTGATGTTTGAGAATGGGCTAAATCCAATCAAGGAAGTCAAAATGTTGTTTTTTGACATGATGTTTGCTAAAGCGTCAATTCTTAAGATGAGGTTACTCCACATCGGTAAAATGACGAGGGTCATGATGGCGAACTTGTTGGCGAAATTGGAACGATAGACCAAATACGCGGTTAAGTACCCAATGATGACAGAAATGATGGTGGTGGTGGCTGCGAAACTGAAACTGTTTCTAAAACCAACCAATACCGACTTTTCACCAAATAAATCGAAGTTTTCTAAGGTGAAACTCAAACTATTAAAACTGATACTCGAGGTTAGATTTGTAAATCCTAAAGCAACCAACCCCAACATGGGTATGAATACGAGGACGTACAACCATATGCGATATGGTTTGGCTAACTTTGCGTACGTACTATTCATTTTCCTTACCCATTAAATGGATTTCGTATGGGTCTACCTTAAGTCCAATCTTAGAACCCACTTCAAAGAATTCATAGTCGTTGACCAAAATATCATGGTCTTCAGCACGTACCACCAGTTCGTTGTGGACACCTTTGAATAAACTAAAGGTCACTTGGCCTTCAATCGATGCTTTTTCAGCAGGGACAACATCCCAGTCTTCAGGACGAATGACAACATCGACTTTAGAACCCACCTTAAAGTTTTCATAACCGATGTATTTGAACTTCGTATTTAAGAAAGTGACTTCTTGTTTGCCAGTGATTTCACCATCAAAGATGTTGGTTTCACCGATGAAGTGTGCGACGTATTGGTTGATTGGTTCATTATAAATGGATTTTGGTGTACCGAGTTGTTCAATATTACCATTGCGCATGACCACGATACGGTCTGACATCGTCATCGCCTCTTCCTGGTCATGGGTGACGAAGATGAAGGTGATTCCAAGGTTTCGTTGCATTTCCTTCAATTCATATTGCATGTTTTGACGTAACTTCAAGTCTAAAGCGGCTAGCGGTTCGTCAAGCAGTAGAATCTTTGGACGATTGATTAATGCGCGTGCAAGAGCGACACGTTGTTGTTGACCACCAGAGAGTTGATCAATCTTGCGGGTGTCATACCCAGACAATTTGACCAAAGCCAACATCTCTTTCGCATCTTTCATGATGAAGTCATCAATGGTCTTTTTGAGTAAACCTTTGTTCTTTAATAGAGACCCATCTGGACTGACTTTTTCGATACGACGTTTGTAAAACTCAGTTAAGAACGATAGTGGTCTATGGTGTAGACCAAATGCGACGTTATTGATAACGTTCAAATGCGGGAATAACGCATAGCGTTGAAACACGGTGTTGATTGGTCTCGCAAACGCAGGGATTTCGCTGAAGTCTTTACCTTCAATTGCGATAACACCACTGTCAGGTTTAACGAACCCACCGAGCATTCTGAGTGTTGTGGTCTTCCCACAACCGGATGGACCTAACAATGTCACGAACTCATTTTCATAAATGGTCAAATTAATGCCATTCACGACGTTTTCATTGTCATAGGTTTTTACAAGATCAACTAATTGAATTAAAGGTTTCTTTTCCAACTTCGGGCTCCTAGGTATAATAATATTTTTTTACTGATAGTTATTATATACTTATTTTCTAGGATTTCAAGCGTTTTAGATGAAAAAAAAACAGTTTTTTTTTGATAGTGCTTTCATAGAATGAAAACATCGCTTAAAATCGCGTCGTGACGCTATCAATTCAGGGTTCATCATTTTTTGAAATTTTGATAAAAAAGACCCTGTTTTCCCAGGTTTTCGAGTGTCTTTTCAACGGCTGTCTCTGAATGAATTTTCAGACTAAAAAATGACCGTTTTTATATATTCAAATTTGTGTATAAATAATACAATGAGAAATGTTTCGTTTAAAGCCATGAATCGGCATTTCAAACTCAAAAATAAGGCTTATTTTCAGGTTAAAAAAACATACATAAATTTGATTAAATGTATACAATTATTTCAAGCTATGTTACAATGATTTTAAGAGGAGAATGGACCATGAAATTAACACAGACAAGTCGTAAAACCAATCGAGTTTATGTACTCGATTATGATGTTTGGTTTGGCAAAACGGCTGTTTCAGTCAATAATCAAACATCGACCAAAGTAAAACGGTTGGTATTCAATTATACCGATGAGGATTTACAAGCAAGAACCATCACGGTTAGAGGTAATATCCTCACGGGATTTAAGCTGTTTGATAACGGTGAAGAGATTGTCATGCAACGCCCATTGTTATGGTATGAGTGGATTTTAGTGATCTTCCCAGTAGCGATAGGTATTCTAGGTGGTGCACTTGGTGGGGGTCTTGGTGCTGTGGTAGGGATTACCAATGGTTTAATGATCCGTCAAACCAACAGTGTCATCCTAAAAGTGGTGGTATCTCTCATTTTTGCTGGATTGGGATTTTTGATCTACAGCGTACTCGCTGCAGCGATTCCAGGACTGTTATAAACATGGATAAAGGTCAATCACAGATGGGCCTTTTCTTTTTTTTAAATAATTTCTTAATTCAAATATTTTTTGTTATAATAGTATGGAAATCGAGATAAATCAACTCTTTTAATCATAATTATTATATTTAAAAAATATTTCTCGCAAAATTTCACGATTTTTTACGTCTATATAAAGGGGGAAACAAATGTGCACATTTCCGGTAAACTCATACGGGATATGAAACATGGTAGTGAAAAAGCCTTCACCACCATTTATGAACACTATCATAAATTGATTTACTACATCGTTTTCCAATACGTTAAAGACGTTGAGGTTGCGAAAGATTTAACCCAAGATGCATTCATCAAAATGTACAATGAAGTGAGAAAAAACGACGAACCTATCCATTTTCACCCTTGGTTTATCGCTTTAACGAAAAACATCGTTTTTGATTATTTTCGTCAAAACAAACTAAATCGAGTGGACAAAAACAGTGAGAAAACTTTAGCAGAATTCCCCGATCCTAGCTATCAAGCCTCCCCCGGCTCCATATCTTTTCAATCTCTAACACCCTTAGAGAAACAGGTCATCGATTACAAAATCATCTTCAAACAAACATTTAAAGAGATTGCAGACACCATGGGTTTATCCTTAAGTGTAGTCACAAAAATTTATTATGAAGCGCTCAACAAACTCAGACTTGACATGGAGGATAAGTCGATATGATGAAAAAAGACAAATTAATCCGATCTTATCAACAAGACTTCAATGAAGCATTCAACGTACCCCCGATGTTGGATGATATCAAAGCTGAGCTCACATTTACCCCCCCTATAATCTTTAAAGGCATTGTTAAGTTTCGTCTACTCACAGAACTGTTGATTAGCTTCAACGTGATGTATAAAGTCTACAATGACTATCGTAATGATAACATGAGTTTTAGTGAAACACCCGAAGAACGTAATATCACGATGTTGTTAATCATCGCTGGCACATCCTTCTTACTTTTCCTAATCGATCTTTCTCATAAATCTATCAAACTTCGTAAAAAGAGATAAAGAAATGAATATCCAGTCCCCGTTAAGAAAACACAACAAATCATTCAAATTGTTGAGTTTTCGATAAAAGGGGTCTTTTTTCTTTAATAATGCGTTTTCTATGTATGAAGTTTTATAACTTTTCAAAAGCGTTTGAATCCACTTCATAAAGACTGTATACTGATAATAAGGCAGGTGATTTTTATGAAATTTAAAGACTATTTCACCCCAAAGTCGATGATTTATACGGGTGAACATACCAATATTCAAACCACCATCAAACATTATCAATACAATTCAAAAGAACTGATTATTACCAATGATTTTACTAAATTAGATGGATTCAAACATTATATCCAAGTCATCGGTTTAACTGAAGTGGATCGAATCATGGCTTTAAAAGAGTTATTCCCCATTGAACCGCTCATTTTGGAAGACGTATTCAATGTAACTCAAAGAATTAAAATCGATGATCGTAAGGAATACATCTTCGCTGTATTTCATGTGAACTATTATAAAGAAACGATTAAAGAAGAATACATGAGCTTATTGTTCTTTAAAGATACCATCATCACGTTCCATGAAAGAGAACCTGAATGCCTAGAAGCACTTTATCCACTATTTGAGAGTTATTCTGAACTCAGAGAACGTGGAACAGATTTCCTATTTTATCAAATACTAGACATCATTACCGATAGACACATCGATTTGATGGAGTACAATCAACTCCTCACAGAACAAATCGAAGAAGAAATCCTTGAATATAAGTCAGTTGACCAAGAAGAGTTCTATCAGATGCGAAAGTCGTTACTTAAACTCAAGAGTAATGTCACCCCAATCCTAAACCAAATTGATAAGATATTATCTAGTCAAAAAGGGTATATATCTGCTGAGCAACTACCCTACTTTGATGACTTGAAAGACCACTTATCTCGCTTGGATGAACGCCTCAATGAAGCCAGAGAACTCATGCGTCACTTATTGGATTTACACATCAACAACCAATCAAACAAGATGAATGAAATCATGAAGACACTGACCTTGTTTTCAGCCATCTTTATCCCGTTATCCTTTCTAACAGGATTCTTCGGGATGAACTTTGTCCATTTCGATGTCCTTAGTTATGAGCATGCAGTACTGATTTTTGTCCTGGCTTGTTTCTTGTTAGCGGCTGGCATGATCTATTTATTCAAACGAATGAACTGGTTCAAATAACCCTCCATTATGGAGGGCTTTTTCTTTCATACAGATTTCAAATAATCGAATCTACATAAAAAAATCTTAAAATGTGGTGTTATAATCAACATATGATGTGTATCTGTTAAGCCGTTTTTTAAGCAAAAACAGATATAAAAAAATATTTTTCAAAAAAATTTTAAAAAAGTGGACAAAAATGACTTTTTTTTCGTTTTATTAAGTGAGAAGAGAATTATTTGTCCATTAATAGGGGGAAGATTAATGGAAACAATCAGACTGGTTGAGGGAATCCGTAGAAGGAGCGAGTCTGCATTTAGAGAGGTTTACGACAATTACTTTAAGTTATTGAAACACATCATCTACAAAATGGTTAGAAACCATGAGATTGCAGATGATCTGGTACAAGAAACATTCATGAAAATGTACGAGCGTATACACACGTACACAGTGGACACCAACTTTAAGTTTTGGTTAATTCAAATTGCAAGAAACACGACTTTAGATTACCTCAGAAAAGAACAAAAACAACTCAACATCACGGTGAATGAAGAAGCTGTCGGGGATTACATCGACGATCATCAACCCGATAACTACGAACATCTTTATAAAAAGATAGAGAACATCGTGACCAAAGACGAATATGAAATCGTCATTTTAAGAATCTTTCATGGATTGAAGTTTCACGAAATCGCGTCCATGTTGGATATAACCACTGCGGTGGCAACAAACAAGTACTCAAGAGCAATAAAGAAGTTAAAGAAAGAACTTCGTGAGGAGGATTTACATGAGTAAGAAAATTAAAGCTTTAGTCCAAAAGTATGAAAAGGACATGCAATTTGAAAATCGATTTGATGATCTAAAACACAAACTCGATTTAATTCCTGATGCAGAAGTGAAAAGCGAAGTATTTACAATTAAAAGAAAAGTAATGCCTGCGTATGTAATGATGGTTGTATTACTTATGTTAGTTACCGGTATTATTGGGCTACAATTCGGCCTCAATGGGGATTTAAATGAAAATCAACCTAGTTTAAATCCAGTTGATATTCAGTTGATGGAGGAATTTGATATTTATAATAGAGAATCCGTTAAGTCTATTGTTATTAACTCCAATATCATCATTTATTTATACGTTGGATATAAGGGCGTTGATAAGAAACTTATGGTTAGAGTAGAAGCAAAAGGATTTTACATTACAATGCAAGGCACAGCCAATAATAATGAATTTTACCAAGCTACTAATAGTTCTTTTGTGGTCGCAAGTATTGAAGATGAAATTGTTGAGATTGACTTAAGCTTTTATGACAATAGTGTTTATGTGACTACCATAAATCAAACAGTGGATTTCTCATCACACTTTGACTGGTTAATGGACTAATCCAATGAAAAAATACTACATATCAGCGATTCTACTATTATTCATGGTTCTATCCGGATGTACATCACAAAAGGTAGAACAAAAGGTGCTTTATAAGATTGATAAACAAACCTCATTCTCAAATGTGGAAATGTTAGATCATTTAGATGACTATAAGGATGGTTTGGTTATTAGTATCGTTATTCAATCAGAGTATGTTACGGATGAATATAAAACCAAAATTCAACCAGGCATGTCTGCTGAAGAAATCGATCTAATCATCAAACAAATGAGAGAAGTTTCTAAAAGTTATTTCTCAACATTGAATCAAACCTTTATTCAAAAATACAATCTTGAAGAGCTAGGTGTTGTAGAGTTTGCGACATATAGCCCAGATATCACCATTTATTTAGGTAAAACAGAACTTACATTGGAACAAATAGATAAATTAATCTTACTATCCAAACAAGAGGAAGTTTTATTTGTAGAAGTCAAACGCTTTAACTAGGGGGACATATTTTGATGAAAAAATTATTATTAACAACCATAATTGTGCTAGGTATGACCTTCTCGTTAATGGTGAATATGAAGAATTCTGTGGTTGTTCTTGGGTCTAACAACCAAGAAGAACCAAAAGATAAAATCGTGTTTGAAGGCTTTAATTTAAACCAATCTGCTTCAACCGATGAGATTCAAGAAGAAGTATCCGAAAATGGTAGCGACATCGTTACTGTTCAAGTTCAATTTGACTATGAATTCGCTAGTGATATTAGAAATAGAATCAGCAGACGTACAAATATCGACTTATTCATTGCTGAACAAAGAAAACAAATGAAAGATTTTCATTTGAAGATGAATAGTTATTTAATCCAAGAACTTGGATTAGAAGGATATGAAAATGTATACCCATCATCATACGCACCTTTTGTTGATTTCTATTTTGAAAAGGATGTCTTTATTCAAAATTCTGAAGAAATTGTTGGTGAAATTATTGATGATGAAAATGTTTCTTTAGCTTATATACAAAATTCAGAAGAGTATACTGATACAAATATTTATACGGCTATTAACACTATTGGTGCATATGAAGCACTTGTTTCAAATGAAGTTAGTGGTGATGGTGTTACTATTGGTGTACTCGAAAATTCAGGTATCGTTGAAAGAAAACATCCTAATCTTGTTGGGTCGAATTTAACCGTTAGAGACGAATGGTGGTTTAGTGAAACCATTTCATCTCACGCAACGATGGTTGCTTCAGTGATTGGTGGCAATACAGGAATTGCAAGAGATTCAAGATTATTGAGCGTTCAACTAGTTTCTAGCCCAAAAGAGGAAATTGATTGGATGTTGGATCGTGGTGTAAATATTATAAACTTAAGCTGGGGAGATTTAGATTCAACTGGCGTATATTCAAGCCAATCAGCCTACATGGATTATATTGTTAGAACTACATTTGTTACTATAGTTGCAGCTGCAGGTAATAATGGCACTACATCTAAATTTATTACAAATCCAGGTCTAGGATATAACGTCATAACTGTAGGTGCAAGTAATTCAACAGGTAATTACCGTGATGATTACTCATCGTATTTAAAACAAATCGGACCCTCAAAACCGAACATTGTTGCACCATCAGGATTCACCGTACCCAATATAACGACTATTCTTTCTGGAACCAGTTTTGCTGCTCCAATTGTAACAGGATCGATTGCACTTATAATGGAATCAAATCCTGAATTAAAAGTATATCCAGAAAAGGTTATGGCATTAGTCGCATCTTCGGCGAAAATGATGTCAATGCATCCTACGATTGGTATTGAGGGATACAACGAAGAAGTAGGTGCAGGGTTATTTGATTATAAGAAAACTGTAGAAAACATACCTACAACATTTGGTTACATTAATTCTACAGGTGTGTCTGGCATTTATAAACAAGTTTACCTATACGTAGAATATGGACAAAGTGTAAAAGCATCAGTAGCTTGGTTACTTAATTCCAATAATACTACAACCATTAAATTAACCGACTATGATCTAAGATTATTTGATCCAACCGGTAGACCTGTTGCATCCGCAACCTCAAGTCATAACAACATTGAAGTCGTACAATATACCGCGCATATGCCTGGTTATTACAGATTACAAATCATCCAAAACGGTGCGCTAGCGAACGGTTCCGATTGGGTATCCTTATCATACAGTATTCGATAATTGATTCACTAAAACGAAAGGGGGGATCATCTTGATGAAGGTATTAGTTGCTGAAAGTAATCAGAAACATAGAGACTTACTCGTTCAGTATTTAGAAGAAGAACAAATCCAAGTATTAACAGCAGCCGATGGCCAAAAAGCCCTCGAAGTATGGTCCAATGAAGATCCAAAGATCATCATTATGGACATCAACATGCCCGATATGGATGGTTTCTCTATCATCGAAGAAATTCGTAGACGTGAATTAGACCATACCTATATCATTGTTGCAACCGAACATGAAGAAGTCATTTTAGGTAGAAGTTTTGATGTCGGTGCCGATGATTTCATCTCTGTACCGATTCGTAAGACCGAACTCATCTATCGTATCAAAGCGAGTGAAAAAGTCATCTCTAATCAAGAAAATCAAACCGTGATTTATGCGCTTGCACAACTCACGGAAACCAGAGACATTGAAACTGGTAGACACCTCGAACGCATTGGTATGTATACCAAGGTTATCGCAACCGAACTTAAGAATCATCCGATTTATAAGGAACATGTCACCTCGCAATTCATCAACCATTTAACGTTATCCTCGGTATTGCATGATATTGGTAAAGTCGGTATTGAAGATGCTGTATTACGTAAAAAAGGTATTTATACCGATGAAGAACGTAAAACCATGCAAGCCCATACCATCATTGGTGCGAGCACCATCGATAAAGTGGCGGATAAATACCCATTCATGGGCTTCCTTAAAATGGCCTCAGAAATTGCGCGCTATCACCATGAAAAATGGGACGGCACTGGTTATCCAGAAGGTTTAAAAGGCGAAGATATCCCATTATCCGCTAGAATCGTTGCGATTGCTGACGTGTTCGATGCGTTGATTTCTGAACGTTATTACAAACCAAAATACAGTTTTGAAGAATCTAAACGCATCATCCTAGAATCCTCAGGTAAGCACTTCGACCCAGTGATTGTCGAAGCCTTCCTCAAACATGAAGCAGAATTTTATGCGATTGCTCATTTGGATTAAAACCGAAAAACACATTCAAAACGCCTGACTAAGGCGTTTTTAATATATAAAGGGTGCGTTTTTCTGGAAAATCGTTATAATAGAAGTAGAATATCTTTCATAATTCTTTTATTTTAGGGGGAAAGCGTATGGCTTACCGCGAAGTATTTGACATTTTAATTGACCTATTAAACAACGGTCTGATCCTGCTTGGGCTCGTATTTTTATACGCAGCCACCAATTTTGATCCACAAACGAATACAATGAAGAAAAAGATTACCGCTGGTATAGTCTTAGGAATATCCTCTCTCTTTATCATGACGAACCCTTGGCTATTAGAGACCGGCATTATTTTTGATACCCGTTCGGTATTGTTCGGGATCACCGGTTATTTCTTTGGTGGGATTCCAACCCTGATCGCGATGTCATTCGGTATCGTCTATCGTACATGGCTTGGTGGTGTAGGGATTTATGCTGGTGTGATGACCATCATCGTGACTTCATCGATTGGTTATTTATGGAAAAAGTATCGTAGACCTGAATGGTTTAAAAATGTATGGATGGAATTTTATACGTTGGGTGTGATTTTACACATCGCGACTCTATTGTGTTTCTTACTGCTACCCAATGGGCTAGAAATCATCCGTGATTTATTGATACCTTATTTGGGGATGTTCCCTGTGTTGGTCATGCTGATTGGTGTGGTCATACTAAATCAACAAAGCAGATTGCATTTTAATCAAGAATTTAGAATTCAAACCAAACTTTTACAAGCCTCGATGGACGCGACCAGACATATGGAAATTTACGCGCTCGATCGAAATTTTGGATATTTAACGTTCAATCGTTTTCACGCCATCGCGATGAAAAATTATTACGGTGTTAACATCCATAAAGGCGATGACTTTATCGATTTCATCGAAAATGACGCGATGAAACACCGCTTGATGAAAAACATTCAAAAAGCGTTGAATGGGGTTTCTCATATCGATGTGGTTAAACTAGAAATTGAAAGTGAAAAATATTTAGAAGAGCACTACGCACCCATCGTTGAAGGTGGAGAAGTCATCGGTGCGACCATATTCTCCTATGAAATCACCGACCGTAAAAAATACGAAGCCTCCATATTATACTTATCTTATAATGACGCCCTAACTGGTTTATACAATAGAAGAATGTATTCAGAAAAATTAAACGAGTTGAAAGACCTTAAATTCAACCCAGTTTCGATCATTTTGTGTGATATCAATGGCTTAAAAATCATGAACGACGCTTTTGGCCACAACGCTGGCGATGAGCTGCTCATCGAAGTATCGATGATGTTGAAACAAACCTTCTCTGATAAAGGCTACGTCTGTCGAATTGGTGGCGATGAGTTCATGGTATTGATGCCCAATACACCGCTCAACTCAGCCCAATATTATCTTGAAAAAATGAAACGTATGTTAGAAACCAAATACTTACACGGGATGAGTGTATCGGTATCCTTTGGGGTATCGGCACGTCAACAGGATGAAGATTTGGAAGAAGTCATTCGAATCGTTGAAGAACAAATGTATAAGAACAAACTATTTGAAGTGACATCTCATCGCAGTGAATCGATTAAAACGATTCTTAATACCTTACATGAGAAAAACCCAAGAGAAGAACGTCACTCCAAACGGGTATCGGAAATTTGTATCGAAATTGGTAAGAAACTCAACATGAAGAGTGAAGACTTACAACTCTTAAAAGCCATTTCGAATTTACATGATATCGGTAAAATCGCGATTGATGAAGCCATTTTGAATAAACCGGGTAAACTGACAGATGCAGAATGGGAAGTCATCAAGCGTCACCCTGAAATTGGATATCGTATCATTTCGACCTCACCTGAATACGCAGAAATCGCGTATGATATTCTATCACACCATGAAAAATGGGATGGATCCGGTTACCCTCGTGGGATTGCTGGAGAAAACATCCCAATACGGGCGAGAATCATTTCCATCGCCGATGCGTATGACGCGATGATTTCTGAACGTCCTTATCGAAAACCGCTCAGCCATGAAGAAGCAATCGCAGAGATCAAGAAACATACGGGTAAGCAGTTCGATCCAAATTTGGTCAAAGTCTTCTTATCCCTATACGAATAAAAAAAATGTAGTTCTGATTAAATCAGGGCTGCATTTTTATTTAAGGTCGATGATTTTGGTTGGTTTGATGTCTTTAAGATCACGATGTGAAACCATGACGATGGTTTTTTGTTTTAAAGCTTTGAGATTGGATAAAACCTTTTTCTCAGTATCGCTATCGAGGGAAGCGGTAATTTCATCTAGTAATAAAATAGGTGCGTCTTTTAACAAGGCTCTCGCAATCGATAGTCTTTCCAATTGTCCAATCGATAACCCCGCTCCCATTTCTTTAAGCTTTGTATCAAATCCTTCTGGGGTTTTGAGAATATCGTCATAGATCACTGCGATTTGACACGCTTCAATGACTTTTTCCATCGGTATCGACTTACCTAAGGTGAGGTTATCTAAAATCGAGTTCGATAATAAGTAATAAGATTGAGGTACATAAGAGAAGAACTGTCTGGTGCTTTCCGATAAAGCATAGGAGGCTTCATCGATTTTCAGTTCAATCGAACCTGTCGTTGGTGACATGAGCCCCAACAACAATTTGATTAACGTGGTTTTACCTTTTCCTGACTCCCCTTTAATCCAAACCAATTCGCCAGGTTTGAGTTCGAAGGATAGATTATCTAAAACCAGTTTTTGTTCATATTTAAAGGATACTTTTTTGAAATCAATTTTCTTAAATGGTTGAAGGGGTATTTTCGTGGTTGATTCTTTTTCTAACCCATCCATCATGCGTACACGATCGAGAGAAGCTTGCCACTGATGGTATTTGATGACGATATTGGAGAGCCCAGAAAATGGGCTTTGAATATTTTGGACGAGTTGTATGATGGCGACCAAACTACCAAATACGATGGAACCTTGGCTTAAACGATAGGTACCAAATAGAATGGCGAATAAATACCCAAAGGCGAAAAACCCATGTAATCCCAAACCAGTTAACGCGGAGACCCATTGTTTCTTCATGCGTTTTTGATAGAAGTGAAAAGAGGCGTTTTCAAGGTTTTTTACTTGAATGCTTTCTGCTTCAAACGCTTTAATGACTTCAATATGGGTTAGACTTTCCTGCAACGACTGATAGAGTTGATCTTCAGCGTTCAGTGCCTCTTTTTGAATCTGCTTGATTTGTTTGGATAATAGCCTTGATAAGACAAATAGCAGTAATCCCAACGTTAAGAATAATACAGCGAATAACCAGTCCAAAATGAATAAAACAACAAAGGCACCTAAGAATCTAAACACATAAAATACCAGTTTCGGGAATAAATCATACACGCCATCGGAAATCATCGTGATATCCGATTTAAAGTGGTTGATATAGATGGCGGAATGATTCTCAGCGGTATCTTGGATCTTCGCTTTTAAGAGTTTTTGAAAGAGATGTTGTCGTAATTCACCTTCAAGTTGGTAGGATGCTTTCGCTTTGTAGTATTGGTTATAAGCAGTTAATCCAACCTGGATGATCATGATGAAGATCAATAGACCACCATACAAGAATAATTTAGATTGATTCGTATAGGTATCAATCGCTAATTTGGATAGGTAAGCGAACAAAATCGCCGTGAATGACAACACCAAAGAAAACACCGATAAAATCGATAAGGGTGTTCTAATTTTGGATTGATAAGGTTTTAGTAAAGGGTTGATTTTAAATTTCATATAGAGAACCTCTATCCGTATTGTATCACAGTAAAACCCAATATCACACTGTATTTCATCTACCAAACAAGGTATAATGAGGATAAGTGTGAGGTAAACCATGCAGAGGTATGAAATCGCAGGCATCCCAATTTCAATTGAATATCATTACGATGATTATTTGAAAAACAACATCGAAGCGTATGTGAAAAAGGTGAACCCTAGTTATGTCATTAAAACCATTTTGACCGACCACATTTCACCTTTATTCAACCCTTTTATGCAAGATACCTATCGTCGTTTTTATCAAGATGACAAGCATCATACCGTTCAAGTGGTGGATGTGAATAACCAAGTCAAATATGAGATCAAACGAACCCATGACTACAAAGAAGTCTATATCTCGATGGTCGAAAGGTTATCTAAAAAACCAGCTGAAATGGAATACATCTTTTTATCGATGGTGTTTCTAGATATCGCAACCCTAGAAGGATTTGTCCCATTACACGCATCATGTGTTATCAAACAAAATGAAGCCTATCTATTTAGTGCCCCATCGGGCACAGGTAAAAGTACCCACGCCGCATTCTATCAAACTGAACTCAATGGTTTGATCCTAAACGACGATAAACCCATCATAAAAAATCAACACGTTTATGGTACCCCATTTTCCGGCAAAACCGCTTTAAATCAAAACCAGGTTTACCCATTAAAAGCCATTTATTTTATAGAACAAGGCAGCATCAATTCAATATCTAAACTACCCATCGATGACGCTTCCAAACGATTACTCAAAAATATCGCTAGACCGACCACGAAAGATACATGGGAAGCATTATTACCCCATATCAATCAACTTTTAAATGAAACACCGATATATCTGGCTTATCTCACATTAAACCCGAACAGTGTTTATATGACCTACTATGAACCCAATAAGGAGAACCCTATGAAAATCAAACCAGGCTTCATCATCAAAACCATTGGTTTACGTTATATGGTGTTACCTATCGACGCACAAGCACTCCATTTCAATGGCATCATGACTTTGAATAAATCTGGCAAGCGCTTGTTTGAAGCGCTTGAAACAGAACAAACTTTAGAATCTTTAACTCAACTGCTCATGGACCACTATGAAGTATCCTTTGAAGATGCGAGAAAAGACGTCATTAAGTTTGTTGAAACCTTGAAAGAAAAAGACCTGTTATGTTAAAAACGATCATCGACAACGATACTTTTTTTGAAGTGGTTAAAACTGAACTAGCGCATAACAAAACCGTGAGTTTCAAAGTGAAGGGCCAATCGATGTGGCCTTTTTACCATGACGGACTAACCACGGTTTTGGTATCATCCGCTACATCTCTCAAAAAATATGATGTTGTTTTAGCCAATTATCAAGGGAAAGTCATTTTACACAGAATCATTCAAATACAAGGTGATTCAATCACCCTTCGTGGAGACGCCACCTTTCGAAAAGAAGTGGTGTCTGTTAAAGAGGTGTTTGCGAAAGTGGTTGAACATCAAACCAAAAAAACCATCCCATCGAATCAAATAAGATATCGATTTAAAGTATGGCTTTGGGTCCATAACCCACTTAGAAAACCATTCATCCGTTTGAGGTCAATTAAATGAATACGAATGAAGCCTTATTCAAAGCGACAGCGCTCGCATTGAAACAACAAAAGATTGATTTTGACATTGCTGATGAACCCGGTTTTTTCAAACTGATGTTGAATAGTGGCTTATCTGGGATCATCATACCTTATCTAGACACCAGCAAGTATTCAAACACATTCATTCAAAAAACCAATTCAACCCTATATGCATTCATCCATCAAGACCAAAAACAAAAAGTTTTAATCAACCAGATTAAAACAACCTTTCAACAACATAATATTGATCATATCTTTTTAAAAGGCACCAAACTCAAACAACTCTATCCCGACACCTACATGCGTGGGATGGGGGATATCGATGTATTGGTTCGCTCGGACTTAGATGTCATTAAAAACCACTTTAAGACCTTAGGTATTACCTTAGAATCCAGAACCCTTCAACACGATCAATACATCACCAAAGACGATTTATTGATTGAAATCCATCCCAGCATTCATAAAGACTTTAACCCTAAGTATCAAACCTACTTTAAATCTGCTTGGGAACACACAGTGTTAGTCACAGGGTGTGAGTATACATTGACCCCGACCTTTGAAGTCATCTATCTGGTGTATCATTTGGCCAAGCATGTAGAATCCTCTGGCATAGGCTTACGCAGTCTATTGGATATCGCTGTTTATATTGAGAAGAACTATGATCAAATCGATGTGAAAGCATTGAACGATACATTAACATCATTACAAATGACAAAGTTCTTTCAAACCATTTTATACTTGAACAAAGTCTATTTTGGGTTAGAAGTGCCATTACTGGATTCATCTTTTACCATGAATGATGCATTGATAGAACAAGTAACTACCTATTTCTTAACCTCTGGTATTCATGGTAAAGGCAGTGATTTCAACGCCATGGCACCTAGACTCGCCGCTTCTGAAAATAAAGGTAAATCGAAGTTTAAAGTCTTGTTAAGGATCGCACTCCCTAAGATGGTGGATGCGAGAGGAATGTATCCTGTACTCAATAAACACCATTATCTTTATCCATTCATGATGTTTCATCGTATCATCAAACTTATTTTCTTTAAACGACAATCTTCATTGAAGAAAATCAGAAATTTAAATGAAAGCAACTCGAAACGAAGTGAGATAGAACAACTCTTTGAGGACATCGGTATTTACTGATGTCTTTTTTACATAATAATTACTTAAAAATGTCTAGTTTGAATTGCTTAGTATTTATACTAGTGCTATAATAAACCCAAACGCAAGTACTGTGGGAGGTATTTTAATGTTTGAAAAAGAAGTGTACGAAGCCCCAGTGATTGAAGTAACTGAGTTCGAACTCAGTGAATCAATTGCTGAAAGTGCGAATTCAGGCATGGGCAGTTTAGGTTTTGATGAGATTTGGGGGAACTAATGATGAGAAAATTATTCATTCTTTTATCATTTGTGGTTCTATTCGCCATTTCAGGTACTGTGGTTGCGGCAGCACGCCCAGCAAACGTAAATGTTACCATTACATCATCCTTTGATAATGATAACAAAAATCTTAGTCACTCAATTACTTCATTGCCAGTAGGTAATGTCTTTCAATTGAACGCTAGCAACATCCAAGCTTCTTACACATTCGCTTTTTGGGTAATCAATGGCGTTGTCAGAGATGATTTGGCTGCTACGGATTCAATTAGACTTCAAACAAGTATGAACATACAAGCAGTTTTCCACAAAGCTGGAGAATATGCTGTTTTATTTGTGGACTCTAATGGTAAACTAATTTCCACTCAATATGTATTGGAAAACGGATCTGTTACTCCACCAAGTTATGCTGGATTTACAAAACCTGGGTTACAAGTTAATTCGAGTGAACCTTGGAAATCATTGGAAGGCGCAACTACTTTTGATAATATCCAATCCTCAAGAGTATACGTTTTACAATATACCGCAGGAACGCCTGTTTCAGTAACACTTTCAATTACTGGTGGTGTTGCTACACCATCAAATCCAAATAGAAATGATTTAGTTACATTGGTTGCAAGTGATATTCCAAACTTCAAGTATTGGAAAGATGGCAATGGACAAGTTCTTTCTTATCAATCAACATTTGTATTTACAGCAGTCAAAGATGTCACAATTATTGCTGAAACCAGTGATGTTAAAACACCTGAAACATTGGTAACGATGTCATCTGATTTAGCAATTCGTGAAAACTATGAAACTTATGTTGGTCGTTTTGAATTAGAAGCTGGACATGAGCTTGTTGAATGGGGTTTCTTACTATCTGACGAAACATTAGGTTTATTAAGTTTTGAAACACCTAATGTTATTATTGCAAAATCAAATACATACAACCTTGAAACAAATGAGTTCGTAATGAGTTTTTCTGAAGTAACCTTCTCAAGTATTAGAGCATACGTTCTAATTAACAATGGGACATCTGTTGAAGAAATATTAAGTGCTCCAGCAGCAATCACCTCAGATCTAATTATTTCTGAGTACCTAGAAGGAAGTTCAAGCAATAAGGCAATAGAAATATTCAATGGTACTGGTTCATCAATTGATTTAAGCAATTATAGCATCAAACTATACACTAATGGTTCACCAACTGCAGGAACTACACTTGTTTTAAGTGGGACACTCTTAAACGGTGAAACCTATGTAATTTCTAATTCTGGTTCCAATGCAACAATACTTGCCATTGCAGATATAACTAATGGAGTAGCTAATTTTAACGGTGATGATGCAATAGAACTATTAAAAAACGATATCGTAATTGATACTTTTGGTGTTGTTGGAGAGGATCCTGGTACATCTTGGGCTGTTGGATCTGGTGCAACTGCTGAATATACATTAGTTAGAAAGACAAGTGTTACTAGTCCTAATGTAAGTTGGAATGTTAATGAGTGGGAAGTATACCCTCAAGATTCAACTTCGTTCTTAGGTAGTCATTCACTTCAAACAGCAACAGATTCACAAAAAGTAGTTATTGACGCAAATGGATTGAATTTAGTTAGTGAAGTTAAACAAAACACAACTTTATCGTTGCCTTCTTCTGGCGCAAATGGATCCACAATATCTTGGACCTCAGATACTACTGAAGTTATAACAAATGCAGGTGTGGTAACATTACCTTCTGGACAACCAGTCGTAGTTATAATGACTGCAACAGTTTCATTGAATGGTACTGAAAAACAAGTTGCATTTGAAGTTACAGTAGGTTTGACTGATTTAGAAAAAGCTACAGCTGACAGGGATGCAATTTCTCTAACTTTAAATTATACAGAAGCAACTACTATTACCCTTTCTAATAGTGGTCTAAATGGATCAACCATATCATGGGCTAGTGATAACGCATTAATTAATGCATCATCGGGTAGTGTGACTATGCCAGGATCAGGACAGGTTGAAGTTACTCTAACTGCAACTATAGCAAATGGCACTGCCGAGTTAACAAAGGATTTCATAATAACAGTTGGATCAAGTACTCAAACTGAGGAACTATTATTTTCTTATAATTTCTTAGATGGTGGTTCTAGTAATAATAGTGCATATGCAAGTACAAATATAAGTACAAATGTTTCATATGCTGGGGATAATCCAGGAGGAACATCAGGAACAACTGCTTGGGTAGCTAATTATGCAAACTTAAGTTTATCAACAGGTACTAGATTAGGTGGTAAATTGGTATCAGTCGTATCAAATGACAATACTAATTCAGCTAATTTGAAAACTGCTTTTACATATTCAAATATATTAACTAAAGTAGAATTGTTAGGTTTAACCACATTTGGTACTGCAGGAAATGTAGGAAATATTTATTTACAAGTTTCTACAGATGGAGTATCTTGGACAACGGTGAGTACTCAAACATTTGCATCAACTATAACTTTTGGAAGTTTAAATGTATCTTCTGGTAATTATATTAGAGTCTTAGTACAAATTACTGCATCAACCACAATCTCAGGTATTCAATTTACAGGATTAAAGGTATACGGATACCCGATTTAACCCCTACAGACACTACAGCTCCTGTTATAACCATCTCTAATGATGCTGTTTATAACTATACTGTAGGGGATACCTGGAGTACTTCAACTGCACTGTCATGGTGTAGTGCAAACGACAATGTGGATGGTGCAGTCTTCTGTGAACTCAATGATACACAAGTCGACACCTCACAAGCGGGAACATATACAATTACATACACAGCAGAAGATAGTAGTAACAACTTAGCTACACTCCAGAAAACCATTACTGTTTCAGCAGAATCTAGCAGCGGTTTAACCTTAACTGGATATTATTCATCTGCTAACGGATTAACAGACAGTGCTTTGATTCAACAATTAAGAAGTATATTGAATAGCACCTATGCCGGTAAAAACTATGATTATGCCGGTAGTGGTGAAGCTTTATGGGATACCGATGAAGACCCAAATAACCCAAATAATCTCATTGAGTTCTATACAGGACAATCAAGAGCTGGGGCTTGGGATGCAGGTGTTACCTATAATCGTGAACACATATTTCCCCAATCCTTATTGGGTGTCAGTGCAAGTGGCGTGAATGCTGCTTCAGATTTACACAATCTTAAGCCCGCAGACGCTTCCATTAACTCTTCAAGAGGAAATAAGTTTTATGATTTGGTAACAAACTCAAATTCTTATTATCCCGAAAGAACCGAAATCCATGGCGATATCGCGAGAATGTTATTCTATATGGTGATTATGTATGACGAATACACATTGGTTAGTACAGTTCCAGTAGTCTATCAAATGGCGAATTTAACGACACTTTTGCAGTGGCACTTAGCTGACCCAGTGGATGCGTTTGAAATGAGAAGAAATGACCGTATTCAATACCATCAAGGAAACCGTAACCCATTCATCGATTACCCAGAGCTGATCAATTATATGAATATTGGTTCAGCTTAATTCACCAATCATTAAATAAAATTTAAGAGGCACATTCCAAATCGGATTGTGCCTTCTTATTTAGTTATGATATGATTGTTATCAAAGGAGTGATTTATATTAGAAAACTCTTATTAATCATCCCCCTATTATTAATTATATTGGTGGGATGTACAACTTCATCCGATTTAGAACCGCCATCTGACTTTAGATTTGATGATGGATTTTTATATTGGACTGAGGTTAAAGGTGCTGAACATTACGTCATTGAAATCAATGGCTCCAATAAGTTAGCCTATAATAATAAACTAGATTTGAAGGATTACAATACCGGCAATTACACTGCCCGTATCGCAACCTTCTCTAAAGGGAAACTTTCCCCATTTACCAACCTCATTCAATTTAAACTCATTCAAGATGAAGAACTATCCAATTTAACCATCACAGATACCGAGATTTCATGGGATGCAATGGAAGGTTTAACCTATCAAATATCGATAAAAAATGTCGAGACGAACGAAACATCAGTTCAAAATCTCTTACAAAACATGTATAACTATGAAAGCTTAGAAGATGGTCTATACGACATTGAAATCAAAGTATTGTTAGATGAAATTGTCGTCACTTCCAAATCTATACGCTTTGAAATTGGTACCTTTGACTATGTAAGTGAAGCTGGTATGGTCTTAGACATTGAAACACCAGATACCTTATTCGCGGGCGAAATTCCATTGGTTTTAGATGAAGACTACACAGTGGATGAATTTGGACTCATCATCGATTCTGAAAAGATCGATGCGTTGACGAATCACTTTGTTTTAACAACTACGAAAGACGATATTACTGTATATCGATTTGTGAAATTGGTTGTTATCGCTATTCCTGAAATAATCTCCTCTGGTTCTGTGAATTATGAGGGTGTGGACTTGGTATTTACCTTTAATTTAAAAGGGGGTTCTTTCCAAGGTTTAGGCGGTAATGATATTTCATTTGATGACTATACGTTCTCAAATGATACCTTAACCATTCACGCTTCATACATTGATGAAATCATCGAAGCGGATGCGAATAGAACCATGCTCATCCTAACGTATGTCCTACAAAATGACCCACATGTGGTCATTGGATATTTATTTATCACACTACCTTAATCAGTCCTTTTTCGGGCTGATTTTTCTTTTATATACCATTTATGACAAAAAAGTAATCAATTTAGTCTATTATTTCTTCATAATAGGTATAATATAGTTATAAGGTGGCGCTCTCATGGAAAAAGAAAAAGAGATGAAAACTAAATTAACACCCTATGAACAAGCCTTCAAAGCGAATCCATTACGAAACGCTTTAGAAGTCAGTGGCTTTTACATCATCTTGGGTGTCTTGTGGATTTTCTTTTCAGATATGGCCCTTAAATTTCTCGTTCAAGACCCTGCAAGGGTAGAAGAACTACAATTGGCTAAAGGGTTATTTTACGTTGCCTTCACCGGGTATGTCTTTTATATCATCATCAAAAAACGCATGGACACCTACTACAACATCATGAATCATCTGAATGAAGCGTTGGTAGAACTCAAGAAAACCAACCAAAACATGCAAGAATTGGAACATGAGTTGGAACAAATCGCTTATTATGATTCTTTAACGGGTTTATATACGAGAAACATGGTTATTAAAAAGATCGATGAACACATCGAACAACACCCCAATGAGTTATTAGGGTTGGTGTATGTCGATATCGATGATTTCTCCAATATCAATGAAATTAAAGGCCATACCATTGGGGATGAACTCATCTTGCTCATCTCAAAAGAACTCAAAGTCAGTGCCAATTTACCACACGTTGTGGGACGAATTGGTGGCGATGGGTTTATCGTACTATTGAAAAAGTTCGCGAATAAAGAAAAGATGTTGGAGATTGTCAGAAACAATTTCAACCGCTTAAAACGTTCGTTTATTCTCGATCATGAAGAATTCTTTATCACCGTATCGGTGGGGGTATGTACTTACCCTGAAGATGGTAATACCACCCAAATGTTGTTATCGAATGTGGATTTGGCTTTAGGTAAAGCGAAAGCCATGGGGAAAAACCAATTGGTGATTTATGATGAACGTTATCACCATGACATGAAGAAACAAATTGAAATTTCCAATATGTTATACCACGCTGTAAGAAACAAGGAATTCAAAGTGTTTTATCAACCAATCGTTCAATCGAGTACGGGTATCGCTTCGAAAGTAGAAGCCCTGATTCGTTGGCATCACCCAGTTAAAGGAAACATCCCACCGCTCGATTTTATTGAGATTTCTGAAAAAACAGGCCACATCAAAGAAATCACCTATTTCGTCATTAAGGAATCGATTCAACAGTTGAAGATTTGGGAAGAACAAGGCATCGATATGATGGTTTCAATCAATCTTTCTGCGAGGGTTTTAAATGACCCAAATTTCTTGAATGATATTAAAGTGTTACTAGATAAGTTTGATGGTGACCCAAAACGATTGATTCTCGAAATCACGGAGTCTGCCGTATTGACACACATTGATGAATCGATTACCACACTGTTGGCTTTAAAAGCGATGGGCTTCGCCATCGCCTTAGATGATTTCGGCACAGGGTATTCATCGTTAACCTACTTACAACGTCTACCGATTGATATCATTAAGATTGATCGCAGCTTCATTCGCAATATTCAATCCAAAGACCACCGTGTACCATTATTGAAGTTCATGATTGATGTCGCACACGAACTTAAACTCAAGGTCGTTTGTGAAGGCATTGAAGAAGATTATGAACGCCACGCGACGATTTCACATGGATCCGATTACTTACAAGGCTATTTTTATGCAAGACCCAATACAGCCGATTTACTCGATACAACCTTACTCAAGAAAAAAGCACACCACTAGGATGTGCTTTTATTATGGGGTAATGATGAAATTTTGGTTTGGAACACTTAAATTGGTTTGAAATAGCATATAGCCAAATTTGATTTGTACACGGTTATAATCGGTAAACTCAGAAACAGGCGTAGCGATGACTAAACGAGCACGGAAGATACCATAAGCGTATTCTGTTTCCCATAAGTGGTCTTTGTTGCTAGAGACTTCTAAGGTGCTATCTTCATTGCTTAAAATGATGGATTGGATTTTCAGTTTGGTTTGCATCATATTGATGCCTTCGACTTGAACATCAATATAGGTTTGTCCCTCAACGTCATATATTTCAACTGAAGATAAATAGGCATCTTCGGGTACAGCCCGTAGAGATCCATAGATACTGTTGATCATAACAAATCCGAAAGTAATCAGAATGATGATTGCTGTGAATATCCAAAACCGACGAACACGTCGTTTATGTAACACCTCATGGCGGTATTTGATTTCTTCATGGATGGCTTCTTTGGGGGTCAATTTGGGTTGGATATCGGACCCACATGACCAACAAACCGCTGCGTCTGCTCGGTTAAGTTTGCCACATTTTTTACATTCAATGGGTTTACTCATGCTTTACTCACCCCAACTTATTTTACCATAAGAACTTATGATATAAACCAAAAAAATCCATCATCGGATGGATTTTTTCACAGAATCAAACAACAGTTGTGCAAAACCAGGCTTAACGTCGTCATAGTGCTTTTTAAAGCGTTCGTCGTCTAAATACATTTGACAAATATTGAGGTGGGCTTCTTCATGGTAATAGCCCCAGGCCATGGTCAACCATTCCTTATGGTAGTTATATGCTTCCTTCATGTATAATGATTGAACATCACCGGTGGTCGTTGATGCCTTCTCTAAAGCTTCAAATAGTTTCCTTTCAAGTCCACCAAAACGTTCGAAGTCCGCTTCGCTCATGTGGCTAAAAGCTTTACGACTCTTTTGATAGGCTTCCTCACCATACTTTTCAATGACTTCTTTTTTATATAACTTGTCATTGTTGTCAATGAGGTTTTGTTTAAATCCTTTGAATTTGTCTGAATCTTTCATCGGTTCATCCCTCCTTTTCGCGTCGATGGTTAAAGATAAATTGGAGATGATCAAATCGAGTTGGGCTCTTTTTTCATACAGTGCCCCCAAATGGGTTTCATATAACGATAACAAATCCACCTTTGGGTCGTCTAGAATGCCCTTGATGGTTTGTAAATCGATATCGAACGCTGTTAAGAATAAAATGGTCTGAATACGATCTAAATCAGCAGAGTCATAGAAGCGATAATTCGCCTCATTTCGTTTCGCGAAAACGAGTCCTTTTTCTTCATAGAACCGTAACGCCCGTTTCGAGAGTCCAGTCAGTTTTGAAACATCATCGATTGTATATCTCATCTTTTCACCTCTAATAAGAGTATAAACCTTAACGTAACGTTAATGTCAAATATATTTTAACATATTATTTCATTTTGTGTAAACTGTGTTATAATTAGCAACAAGGAGAGATTAAAATATGCCAAAATTATCGTTATTAGAAAAATATGCAAAACTGGCTTGTCGTGTCGGTGTGAATGTTCAAAAAGACCAATTGGTCGTCGTTCGCGCTACCACTGAAACCAAAGAACTCACCCGTTTGATCGTTAAAGAAGCGTACGAATGTGGTGCGAAGAAAGTCATCGTCCAATGGTCGGATGAACAAATCACCCGCTATGCGTATGATTATCAAAGTGTGGAAACCTTAGAAGAAGTGCCTAACTACGTGATTGAAACCAATCAATACTATGTAGACAATGGCGCATGTTTCTTAAATGTCATTTCCCCAGTGATTGGTGTCAACGAAGGCGTTGACGCAACCAAGATGGCGAAAGCCCTCACCAGCACCCAAAAAGCCTTACCATTCTTAAGAGAATACACCATGGGCAACAAAGGTCAATGGACCATTGTCGCTGCATCCAACCCAATCTGGGCTGAAGCGGTATTCCCTAGCCTTAAAGGTGAAGAAGCCTCTGAAGCATTATGGGACGCGATATTTAATGCGTGCCGCGTGTACGAAGACTCAGACCCAATTGAAAACTGGAACGTACACAACGATGTATTACACAAACACAACAAAGTCTTAAATGACTTAAACTTCAAAGAACTACGTTTTAAAAACAGTTTAGGTACTGACCTAGTGGTAGGTTTGGTTGAAAACCACGTTTGGTCAGGTGGCGGCGAACACGCTACTACTGGCGTTTACTTTAACCCAAACATCCCAACCGAAGAAACCTTCACCATGCCTTTGAAATGGGCAACCTCTGGTAAAGTGGTCGCGACCAAACCACTCAACTATCAAGGCACTTTGATTGAAGATTTCTACCTCATTTTCAAAGACGGTAAAGTCGTTGAATTTGATGCGAAAAAGGAAAAGAAAGCGTTAGAAGAATTGCTGAACACCGATGAGAATTCCAGATACATCGGTGAAATCGCACTCATTAGCCACGATTCCCCAATCTCTAACACCAATTTATTATTCTTAAATACTTTATACGATGAAAATGCCTCCTGCCATATGGCGCTAGGTAGAGCGTATCCAATGAACATCCAAGGTGGTTTAAATACCCCAATTGAAGAACTTGAAAAGAAAGGCTATAACAAGTCTTTAATTCATGTCGACTTCATGTTTGGATCAAGCGATATGTCGATTGTCGGTGTCAAACACGATGGACAAGAAGTCGTCGTATTCAAAAACGGAAACTTTGTGATTTAGTGAGAAACCCTTCGGGGTTTTTCTTTTTTGATATATAATGAAAACAGGAGTTGATTATGTATGCTAGCTTATAAAAGAATGAATATCGTTATATCTAAATTAGACCTTGTCAACAAAAACGTCAGTGGCACCTACCAGTTAAACCACCATATCACCCGCAATACGGGTAAAATGGCGGATCATGTCTTTTTCACCGAACTCATCTTTTTGGTTAAGGATACGTTAGATGTCCAATACCCACTCAACATGACCATCGCTTTAAGGGGTGTTTTTGAGTTTGAACCGAAAGAAGCAGAAGCCGATATCATTGAGTTTTTAAAGAAAGATGCCGTTCATATTTTATACCCCTATTTAAGATCAACCGTGACCAATTTAACCACTGCAGCGATGTTACCCCCATTATTCATCCCATTTGTCGATGCGTATCATCTGTTTAAAGAGGACCAAGCCAACTAAGAAGCGAATCGCTTCTTTTTTTGATAAAACATAGATAAAAGCGTATAATAGATTTCGAGGTATTTTTTTATGAATAAATTCAAAACATATGCCGATATCTTTTTCACTTTCTTCAAGATTGGCTTATTCACCTTTGGTGGTGGGTACGCGATGATTGGGGTTATGCAAAAGGACATCGTTGAAAAAAAGAAGTGGATCGATGAAGATACCATGTTAGAACTCATCACCATCAGTGAAGCTACCCCAGGACCATTCGCTATTAATGGCGCAACCTATATTGGTTACCATAAAGCCAAATTTCTTGGGTCTTTGTTCGCGACTTTAGGGGTTGTTTTACCCAGTTTCATCGTGATTTTATTGGTATCCTTATTCTTACAAGCATTCTCAGACAATGTCACCCTTCAAAATGCTTTAGCAGGGATTGGTGCGGGTGTACCGGTACTCATTTTTCATGCACTATTTAAACTCTCTAAAAAGGTGAAAATCAATATCATCAATGGGTTGTTGTTACTCACTGCGTTTTTGGTATCCTTCTTCACCAACTTTAGTGTGGTTTTATTACTGATATTAACGGCTATCTTCGCACTCTTCTATACGACAGTTGAAAGGAGATTCAAGGCATGATTGAACTATTTGAACTCTTTTTAATCTTTTTCAAGATTGGTTTGTTCACCTTTGGTGGTGGATACGCGATGATTCCCCTCATTCGCCAGGAAATGGTCAATGGTGGCTTTTTAACGATTGATCAAGTCAATCAATTCATTGGCATCGCCGAATCGACCCCAGGACCATTCGCGGTCAATATGGCGACATTCGCCGGTTATCATACCTATGGGGTTTGGGGGTCTGTTTTCGCAACCCTCGGGGTGGTTTTACCCAGCTTCATCATCATTTTACTGATTGCGTATTTTTCCGATAAGTTCATCAAAACCAAACCCGTTCAAACCATCTTATCCTTCTTAAAACCAGTCATTTTAGGGTTGATCCTCTCGGCTGGATTATCGGTATTGTTACACAGTGTTTTGGGCGACTATTTTGTCGATATCGAATTTGATTTAACCGCTTTAGCCATTTTCATCACGGTTTTAGGGCTCTCTTTTTTAAAACGATTAACCCCGATTCATCTGGTTTTAATCAGTGCGATTTTAGGAATGACACTGTATTTATTATAGAATATAAATATGAATAATGTTTCAGGTTATTTTTGATTGACTATAGTCGATGTGTAAGGTATAATGAAACTGACAAAAACAAAGACTTTTTTCGGAAAGTCTTTTATCATGTCTATTATAAGGAGAACAATATGAAAACAGAATTGAAATTGGCCAATCCAGGACCGTTGGGCTTACTTGGATTTGGGATGACGACGATTTTATTGAACCTTCACAACGCGGGGTTGATTCCGTTATCGATGGTCATCATTGGGATGGGTTTCGCTTTGGGTGGTTTGGCACAAATCATCGCTGGGATTTTTGAATTAAAACAAGGCAACACCTTTGGTGGTACAGCTTTTACCGCGTATGGATTCTTTTGGATCAGTTTGGTCGGTATTTGGTATTTTCCAAAAGCAGGTTTTGAAGCGGATAAAGTATCGATGGGTTATTATCTATTGGTCTGGGGCTTATTCACCAGCTTTATGTTCATTGGTACGTTGAAACACTCCAAAACCACTCAAGTGATTTTTGGTTCATTGGCTGTACTATTCTTTTTACTCGCTTTAGGGGATTTCACTTTGAATGAAACCATCACCACTATTGCAGGCTATGTCGGTATTTTCTGTGGTCTTTCTGCATTCTATGGTGCAGTTGCACAAGTGGTCAATGGTGAGTTTAACAAAACCATTTTCCCATTATAACTAAACATAAAAATCAAAACCCAAGTATGCATCTTTTCAAACGGATGCGTCTGGGTTTTATTTTTTATTTACTAGGAAAGTTCGTCTTTTTTTGTTCTATCCTCCAACAATCATTTGTGACTTTTATATAATATCCTAGAATACCCCGTTTAAAACACCCTCTTTCACTACTTTATATATAATTAAATATACGTATAAAATATATATTTTATCGACTATTTATGGTATAATTTAAGTAGGAAAGGAGGACATCAATAATGCCTTATAAAGCCCTAAAAACAAGACTCTATCTTAATCCAAATCAACATCAGTTTCTATTATCTTTAATGCGTGCTTCAAGAAGTCTTTACAATCAAGCGCTCTATAATGTGAGACAACATTTTATCAAAACCAATGGCTACTTATCCTATAACGAAAACTATCAATTACTGAAAGATAGTGAACATTATCGTTACTTGAATACTATTCAGAGTCAAATGGTCATTCGTAAGGTAGATGAAGCGATGAAAGGATTCTTTGGATCTTTGAAGTCTAAGGTTAAACAAACCATTAGATTACCTAGATACTTAAAGAAAGATACCTATTATCCCATCTACGACAGAATGGTCTATAAACCTAATAATGAAATCTATACATTACCCAGAAGTAACTTCATTAAGAAAGTATCGAAAGAACTAGAAAAGGATTCAAAACAGATTCATAAACATACATATGAGTTAAATGAAGTAGACGCTTTATCTCTAGACATCCAAACACCAGAATGTATCCAAAACAAAGAAATCAAAGAAATCACCATCAAGTCCTACTATGATGGCAAATACATTGAAGTGATTTATGTCTATCTAGATGAAACTCCTAAAATAGAAACCAAAGATTATACAGAAACCATGGGGATTGATTTTGGGTATAACAACCTAGCCTTTTGTTCAGTAACCAATAATGTGCATTTATTGTTAGATGGGAAACGATTAAAGAGTATGAATCAGTTTTATCATAAACGAATCGCGAAACTAGCGAGTATTAGACCAAACCAAAACACACTAACCAAACAAATGATTCGTCTAATGGATAAACGTAACCATCAAATGGATTATGGGATCTATAAAGCAGCTAAACTCATTATCCATCACGCAATAGAAAATAAAGTGAAACAAATCATCATTGGTTATAATGATACCTTCAAAGATGAAAGACTATCTGATACCTATAATCAATGGACAAAGAGTATTCCAATCGCGAGACTTAGAGATCGAATCATCTATCTAGCAGAACAGCTAGGTATTGAGACTAAAGTGATCAATGAAGCATACACGTCAAAAGCTTCATATCTCGACCAAGATGATTTCGTGAATGGTGATTTCTCTGGTGTTAGAATCAAAAGAGGTTTATATAAGAATCAAAAAGGCACTTTGATTAACGCGGACCAAAATGCCTCATTAAATATGATTCGAAAAGGTAATCCCGATGCCTTATGGATAGGGAATAGAGGTGTGAACACACCTCAGCGTACATACCTATTTGGTGTGTAGTCGCTTTAAATAAGACGAGTTAAATCGTTAAGAGGTATCAATATAAATCATTTTTTTATTAAAAAGTGATTTATTACCCCTTTGTTCTTGTATAATGAATTCAGAGGTATCTACCATGTTAAAACCCTATTTTATCTATTCCATTAAATTTGTTCTATTGATGTTTACCTTTGGCTTTTCGATGTATGGCACATTTTACAGTTATGTTGAATTTGGGTTATGGAACATCCATTATTTCACCAATCAAAGTAACTTACTCGTCTTCATCGTCACCTTTTTAATGGTGTTTGGTTGGGATAAACACCGTTTTTTCAAAACCATCGCCCTGATTGCGTTGTTAGACATTATCTTAACCGGTGGGGTTTATAACTTGTTACTCAAAAATTTGGTGGTGGGTTTTTCTGAAACCAAACTGTTCATCATGTTGGTTACCCATACGATTGTTCCGATTTTATATACGATATTGTATCTGGTTTATGTTCAAGATAAACCAGCGATTAAATCGCTTAAATTATTATTGATTCATCCCTTTTTATATTTCGTGGTATTTCAAATCACGGGGCTTTTTACGAACTATTATCCTTATCCATTTATGGATCCAAATGGTGGGTTGATTAAGATGCTCATCACGGTATTTCTCGTCATGACACCCTTATTGATCCTCACAGGGTATGGTTTAATCCGATTGAAAAGATATCTTTATGATACCCTAAAATTAGAAGCTTAACAGGCCACATGTATCGGGTTTTAGACAAGAAAATCCAATCAAGGGGTCAATCCATGTTATAATAAACAACCGAAAGAAGGTGCTTTATGAGAAAACCTTGGCTATACGATGAAAGACTTAAAAACCCAAACATGGGGCGAATTGTCTATCAAGTCATCGTCGACCGATTTGTGCCAGCAGAAAACCTGGCCGACAAACAATCACTTTATGCATACCCGCGGTCATTAAAACAATGGCACGAACAACCCAAAGGTGGGTCGTTTATGGCGGATGCGAAATACTGGAGTCATGAACTCGAGTTTTGGGGTGGAGATTTAAAGAGTTTGATGACAAAATTGGATTATTTGAAAGAACTCGATATCGATATGCTCTATCTAAATCCAATCTTTGATTCCTTATCCAACCACAAATACGACGCTTCCGATTATTTAAAAATATCCCCTGAATATGGTGATATACAAGATTTAAAAGCGTTGGCGGATGCGTTACACCAACAAAATCAACGCTTGATTTTGGATGGTGTATTCAATCACATGGGCGTAAATTCACCTTACTTCCAAAGCGCTTTGGATGAGTCTTCGCCTTACCGTCAGTGGTTTTATTTCGGACAATCTTATCCTGAAGGGGTTAGACTTTGGGCGGATGCGAAAAGCCTACCAGAACTCAATTTGGAAAATGAAGCGGTGAAGGACTATATTTATAAAAAAGAATCCTCAGTCATTCGCAGCTATTTAAAACAAGGTGTGGATGGCTTCCGTTTAGATGTGGCTTTTGACATTGGTTATGATATCTTAAAAGACTTAACCAACCATGCCCACCAAGAAAAAGATAGCGCTCTGATTGTCGGTGAAACTTGGAACTACCCAAAGCGTTGGTTAAACGCGATGGATGGGGTCATGAATTTCACGCTAAGAGAAATCATATTCCATACCGTAGAACAAACCTTTTCACCGAAGAAAACCAATACCCTATTAGAAAAAATGGTGACCGATTGTGGCGTGGATGCGTTACTCAAATCCTGGAACATCTTGGATAACCACGATACCGTTAGACTCAACCATCGTTTAAAACAACCAGACCAAATTTTGGCAGAAGTGATGCAGTTTACATTCCCAGGCTCGCCAAATCTGTATTATGGTTCTGAACTCGGTATGACCGGTGGGAACGACCCTGAAAACAGAGCGCCAATGGCGTGGGACTTATACGATGAAACCTCTGAAAGACTTGCTTGGGTTAAACGCTTGATTCAAGTCCATAAACAAGAAAAAGCCCTCATGGTCGGGGATTACTTACCATTATTATCAGAATCATTCATTGCTTATGAAAGACATACCGATGATGTTTCGGATACAGTCTTAGTCATCATCAACCCATCCGAAAAAGCTCAAGAAGAACACATCTTGGTGCCGGATTCCTCTTTAATGAACTTCTCCAAGTTTGATATTTTATTGGGTGATACCAAAGAAGTATCGATGGTTGCGGGATTATTAAAAGTCAAACTCGAACCCAAATCGTTTGTATTGTTAAAACCAAGCACACAACCAGAAAAGAGTTATACCCCATATAAACGCGTTTGATTCAAGAAAAAACACTGTCGCCAGTGTTTTTTTTGATTTATTGAATGGTCAATTGATCCTGTTCAACCGATACCATATATGATTGATGTGGCTGGATGAAACCTTCGATGATACGGGTCGCGATGAACGTTTCTAATTCTTTTTGAATGAAACGTTTGATCGGTCTCGCCCCATATTCTAAGGAATACCCATTTTTCAAAATGTATTTTTTAATCTCTTCATCGAATAAAACTTTGATGTCACGTTCCATCAAACGACGTTGTAAGTCCTTTAACATTTTTTCAACAATTTGAATTTGAACTTGGAAACCCAGTGGATTGAAGATGATGATTTCATCGATACGGTTTAAGAATTCAGGTTTAAAGGTATCTTTCACTAAGTTCATGACTTCTTGTCTACCCTTTTCCAAGTCCTTTAACAGGAATTCACTACCCAAGTTAGAGGTCATGATGATGATGGTATTCTTAAAGTCGATGGTTCGACCTTGGTTATCGGTCAAACGACCATCATCGAGGATCTGTAAAAGGATATTAAAGACTTCTGGGTGGGCTTTTTCAATTTCATCGAATAAGACGATAGAATACGGTTTACGTCTCACCGCTTCGGTGAGTTGTCCACCTTCATCGTACCCGATATACCCTGGGGGTGCCCCCACCAAACGCGAGACACTGTGTCTTTCCATGTATTCGGACATATCGATTCGCACGATGTGAGATTCATCGTCAAATAGGTTTTCTGCGAGGCTTCTCGCAACTTCGGTTTTACCAACGCCAGTAGGCCCTAAAAACATGAATGAACCAATCGGTTTGTTCGCGTCCTTAATCCCTGCACGTTGACGAATGATGGCGTCACTGATGAGTTTAAGTGCGTGGTCTTGGCCAATGACTCGAAGCGACATTTGTTCTTTGAGGTGTAATAATTTATCTCTGTCTGCTTGAACGAGTTTTTCCACTGGAATGTGGGTCCATTTAGAGATGATTTCCGCGATGTTGTCTTCAGTAACTACCTCAGAAATCATCCGTTCTTGGGTAGTATTGGTTTTTTCTTCAATCTGTTTTTCCAGTTTTGGAATCTTCGAATATTGTAGTTCAGCGGCTTTGCTATAATCGGATTGATTGAATGCATTTTGAAGTTGGTTCTTGAGGTTTTCTAAATCCTGTTTGAGTTGTTTGACCTCTTGAAGTTCGGCTTTTTCTTTTTCCCATTGGGATTTGTATTGTTGTTCAATGGTGCGTTGTTCTTTGAGTTCATCTTCAATCTTTTTCAATCGTTCTTTGGATAACGCATCCGATTCTTTCGATAACGCGCTCTTTTCAATTTCTAGCTGCATGATCTTACGCATCACACTGTCGAGTTCTACCGGCATCGAGTCGATTTCCATACGAATCGAAGCGCACGCTTCATCGATCAAGTCAATCGCCTTATCCGGTAAGAAGCGGTCGGTGATGTAGCGGTTGGATAAGGTCGCGGCTGAAACGATGGCGTTATCTGAAATGTGCACACCATGGTGGGCTTCAAAACGGTCTTTAAGCCCTCTTAAAATAGAGATCGTATCTAATACGGTAGGTTCTTCAATTTGAATTTTTTGGAAACGACGTTCTAAGGCTGTATCTTTCTCGATATACTTACGATACTCATTGAGGGTGGTCGCCCCAATACAGTGTAGTTCTCCACGCGCCAGCATCGGTTTTAACATATTTGACGCGTCCATCGCGCCATCGGCACGACCCGCACCAACAATCGTATGGATTTCATCGATGAATAAGATGATATCGCCATCAGACGACTTGATCTTATTCAAAACAGCTTTAAGTCGTTCTTCAAACTCACCTCGGAATTTCGCCCCAGCAACGAGCGCTGCTAAGTCGAGTTCATAGATGGTTTTGTTTTGTAAACCAAGGGGAACGTCCTTATCAACAATACGTCTGGCTAAGCCTTCCACGATGGCGGTTTTACCCACCCCGGGTTCACCTATCAACACGGGGTTATTTTTGGTTTTTCTGGATAATATTTTGATCATTCGACGGATTTCATCTTCACGCCCTATGACCGGATCTATTTTGCCTTTTTTGACTTCTTCAACGATGTTTCGACCGAATTTCTCCAAAACATTCGGGTCTTTTTCATAGTTTTCCATTTGTGGCATCATCGGTATCAACTCCTCATATTGGCACTCAATTGTATAGAGTGCTAATTCAAGTTTATTATAATCCTTACCATGAAGGTTGTCAACCCAGAACGCTCAAAAGAATTTCACTTTTTTTGTGTGCGTTTTCATGTTATAATAAAATGCTAAATGTATAAGGAGTTTTGTCATATGAAAAAAGTTTTAGTGCTTGTGTTTACCGTTTTACTTGGCTTGGTTTTAACCGCTTGTGTGGAAAATAAACCAGAACCCTTTGATTATAACGCGTTCTTATTAGAAGCCGCTGGGTCATTATCACTACCCAACGAAACCGATACGCATTTAACCTTACCCGTTTCATTAGATTATCAAGAAAAGACCATCGAACTGACCTGGTATACCAATAAACCCAATGTGATTTCCACTTTAGGTGCGGTTGTTAGACCCGTGTTTGAAGCAGGTGATACAGTCGTCACCCTCACTGTGGTTTTAAATTTAGATGGCAATCAATTTTCAAGAAACTTCAATGTTAAAGTCTTAAAATTGGCAGAAGTCATTTATTATACTGTGACATTTGATACCCAAGGGGGCACCACTGTGAACCCTTCACAAGTCGAAGCCAATCAAAAAGTATCGACACCAACCAACCCAACCCGTGTTGGACATACGTTTGTTGCGTGGCGTGTGGATAACTTAAATGGCGCTGTATTCGATTTTAACACCCCAATCACACAAGACATCACTTTATACGCTGAATGGTCTAAAGATGTGGTAGAAGTGAATTATTTGGATATTCTTTATTTGAATGACTTTCATGGTTCAATCGAAAAAGGTACCGATGAACTCGGGCTCGCTTATATCGCGAACTATGTGAATTATTACCGTGATAATAACCCGGATGGCGTGGTCTTACTCGCTGGTGGGGATATGTTCCAAGGGTCTGCCTTATCGAATTATTATTTAGGACGTTCAACCCTAGAGATGATGAATGTCATGGGATTTGACGCGATGGTTTTAGGTAACCACGAGTTTGACTGGGGTATTGATGTGGTCACAAGCTATTTTGATGGTAACGCCGAAAATGGGGAGGCTACCTTTCCGCTCTTAGGCGCGAATGTCTACTACGAATCCACTCAAAATATCGTAGAGCACATCGAACCTTATACCATCATTGAACGTGGTGACATCAAGATAGGTGTCATCGGTACGATGGGCTATGGCTTAGAATCTTCCATCGCACAAAGTCGAATTACAGGGTATGTCTTCGCATCACCTGTCGATATCATCGAATATTACGCAGAATACTTAAGAACAGAAGCCGATGTGGATTATGTCTTCGCCTTGGCACATGACTCCGGCAATATCAATACACAAGTCTCACAATTTACAGGCAACAAAAAAGTCGATATCATCTTCAATGCACACTCGCATTCTAGATATGTTCAAACCATCGGATCGACAACCATCATCCAAAGCAGTTCGAATGGTAAATATGTCGGTAATATCCGAATCGACTTAAGTACTCAAACCATTTCCGCGAATAACGTCAAAACACATTCGTCCTTAAATACACCTGACCCGACAGTCAAAGCTTTAATCGATGGGTATAAAGCAGAAACCGATGTGTTATTTAATACCCCAATCCTGACAGCTGAAAGATACATTCCAAGTTCAACCTTATCGGATTGGTTGGCAGACTTGATGAGAATCGTTACCGATTCAGACATCGCCTTCCATAATTATGGTGGAACCAGAGACTCCATGGCGAGTGGTGAATCCATTACCTTGGGTAAACTTTATAAAATCTTCCCATTTGATAACACCATTAAAACGGTTTATCTCGATGGCGCAGTCATTCAAAACTTCTTGAACCGTTCGAGTGACGCTTACAGCACCACCGTAACCAACTTCGTCCCAGGCACGCTTTATAAAGTCGCAACCAACGATTATATCTTTGATAAGACCGATAACCCATTCATTTACGGGTCCAATCCAAACTTTGATGGTACCTTATTGAGAGACATGGTCTTATCAGAACTACAACTTCAAAAGAACGTCTATTCAACCTTTGATACCACCAATACGATTTTATCTGGTCAAGTACCAAACGCTCGAAATCGTTTTACTGAATTAACCCTAAACACCTAATTGACAAACGTGCTATTTACCGTTTATAATGTAATAGCACGTTTTAAATGGCCCTGTAGCCAAGTGGTAAGGCACGGCACTGCAACTGCCTGATCGTCGGTTCAAATCCGGTCGGGGCCTCCAAAATTATCCATAATCAGTTCTAAAACTTGAACAGATTAACAAAATAATGCTCATGAAGGGCATTTTTTGTTTTAGAACCTGTGATCTTCTTGAATAAACCGAATAAAGAAAAAAATAGAGTGCATGGCACCCTATTGATAAATAAAAAACTATTTTTGGACATCGATTAAATACTTACCGGTATATTTGTGTTCATAGAAATCTTTATAGGCCAGATTCACTTGAGATAATGTATATATTTGACTGATTTGAACATCGATTTTGGTTTGATTGGCGAGGTTTGTGATGGATTGGAGGGTTTCATGTCCAGTACTCGCAATCACACTCGAAAACCTTTTATGCTTAAATAACCCATAGAATGGCCCTAGCGCCATCGCACCAAAGATTTGTTTTCCACTGCCACCGATGACGATACATTTTCCACCACGAACCAATGCTTTCGCATACGACTTCAGCGGTTGATACCCATTGACTGCGAAAATCACATCATAGGCATTTTGCGGGAGAAGAAAGTCTGGCTTAGTATAATCTAACAAATCAAACACACCCAACTGTTTTAAATCATCAAAGTGTTTTGAACTAGAAACGACCGTCACTTTCGCACCAAAATAGATCAATGCTTGAACCAAGAAACGGCCAACCCCACCGCTACCGCCATAAACCAATACCTTTTTATCTTTTATATCGGATATTTTTTGAATCGCCGTCATGGCTGTACCAAATGCCATCGGCATCGCCGCAGCTTCTAAGTAGCTATATCCTTTTGGCATAAACCAAATTTTGGATTCTGGCGCGATAAGATACTCAGCGAAAGCACCAAACCCAGCCCCGGACAAATCACCAAATACGGCATCACCCGGTTTAAAATGAGTGACTTTAGAACCTACCGATACAACTTCGCCAGCGAAATCAGACCCTGGATAGATTTTCTTCGGTTGTTTCAAACCATACATGAGTTTGATCATAAACGGCTTCCCCATGGCTAAGAGAAGATCGGCTTTATTCAAAGCTGCTCCGTGGACTTTGACCAAAACGTCGTTATCTTTCAAATCATTGAGTGTTCTTTCTTCGATGTGGATGTTGTTTAGTTGATGATAATGACGATTAACAACGGTATGCATAGAGCCCTCCTTGAGAAATAAAATGGTAAAACCATGTCATAAATCTTACAATCATTTTATCGGATATCCAGGGAAATAACAAATCCTTTGAACATCAGCGTTACACTTTATCTTCATTTTAGGTATACTATACATAGTATAGGAGGACTATTCATGTCTAACGAAATATTAAAACTAGAAGCCTTTCCTCATCAAACCCACGATAAAGTGCGTTATGGGGATACCGACCGTCAAGGTCATGTCAACAACATCCACTTTTCAGAGTTTTTAGAAACTGGTCGTGTGGAGGTATTATATCACCCCGAACAACCACTACATGGTGAACAATGTTCATTTGTCATCGTCCAAAATAACTTATCTCTATTGAATGAGATTCATTGGCCAGGGGTCGTATATATCGGTACAGGTGTGGTGAAATTAGGTAAATCATCCATCACATTTTATCAACAGCTCTTTCAAAACGATGTCGTGGTTGCTGCTGCTGAAACGGTGATTGTGCATGTCGATAACATAACACACCAATCCACCCCGTTATTGGCGCATGCCAGAGCGGTTTTAGACAAGTTGATAATTAAACATTAAACGAACACCACACCCAAGTGGTGTTTTAAATTTATTGTATACAAGTAGGTAACTTTATGATATATTCTAATTGTTGAGACGATTCTAAAAATACGACAATAGAAAGTGGTGTTGTATATGAAAAAATTATTGATGGCTGTATTCGTTTTATTGTTTTTAACAGCGTGCCAAAGCAAGACCGAACCGAGTTATCGATTATTGGATAACCACCAATACATTCAAGTCGAAGACAATCGTTTCGAATTTGAAGACCAGTGGATGGTGACGAGTGACATCGATGGGGGCTATCAAATCACCTATTCGGTATCCGATGTTGTTGTTGAAGTAAAAGACACTGTGGTTACCGTGGTTGGTGATACTTGTACGTTTACGAGACAACCTTCAGGACTATTTCAAACGGATTGTGACGACACCAATAAAACAGCGTTGATCAAGTATCTAGATTCAGTGACTTTGGTCGAAGGTGAAACCATCCAAACCTCATTATTTGGTAACGGCATCATCGGTTATATCGCTGCCTTAATCATTCTTTTGGCCTTAATCATATTCACAGGGTTCATCGGATTTAACCCAGCTGCTTTAGATGCTTATTTTGAATTCAAAGCCATGTTTAAACTCAGATATAAAGACCGTCCTGAATACGCTGATTGGTATAAAAAACAACAAATGTTGATGTATCGTGCCTTTTTTGTCATCACCATCATTTTATTTGTCTTGGTCTTGATCTTCATGTTCAATCGTTAATACGGAATAACCGCCTTTATGGTGGTTATTTTTTCTCTTTATAAAGCGATTGTATCTTGTATTATTCAGTCATCAGCACTATACTAAAGGTGTAAAGTACGGTGATGACAATGAGAATAGCGCTAATAATCCATTCCTACACAGGGAATACCATGAGTATCGCTGACAAAATCGGAGCGGCTTTGGTTCGTAAAGGTCACGAAGTGTCCTTGTTTCCCATCAAAGCTAAAAACGAAAATCCCAACCAAATCAAAGGGGTCGAATTGGAAAGCATCCCAAACATCAAAGATTTTGACCATGTGATTTTTGGTGCGCCAACGCGAGGGATGGACTTATCCATAGTGATGCAGCTATATTTAGCATCGTTACCTGAAGGACATCAAGAAGCCTCGGTATATGTGACACACTTTTTCCCATTCAAATGGATGGGCGGCACCCAAGCCATCAAGAAGTTCATGTCATTATCGGAACATAAATTAGATGTTAAGAAATCCGGCATCATCAACTGGAAAAATAAAAACCGAGACAAAGATATTCAATGTCTCGTGTATCAATTATCTGACTTAGACTAAATATAGTCGAAATGTCTTTTCTTGCAGTAAGGACAGCCCGGTTTTTGAAATAACCAAAAATATAACGCGTATAATAACCCCAGACCAAACCACCAGGTGGATCCAAAGAAGATCCATCTAAAGTGTTTCTTTGGGGTCATTTTTTTATTACAGTCATGACAAAACCCATGATACTCCGGTTTTGGGTTGTCTTTATACTGGTTTTCTAAGGTTGTAATAACAGAAGTCTTATGTCGGTATTTGGTCAACAGTCGATTGAACTTCGATGGAATCGTATCGAGGGCTTTGTATTTAGAACGCTCCGCTTGTTCCGATTTCATGATTTGATTCACGGTTTTTCGCAGTTGATCAGCGGTTTTACAGTTTAATAAAATGTCGGATAATTGTAACCCATATTGATACCCACTATCATACATTTGGGTGAGTGTACCATGTCTAAAATCAAAACTTTTCTTCATATAAGCGTTACATACCGACAAATCGATTTCAAGGATGGTTTTGTCGGACAATTGAAGCCGTTTTTCTAAAGTGTATTTTGGGTCAAAATGCAGAACAATGATCAAATCCACATCGTGGGTGGTGAGTGGGTACACTGGGATGTTATCGATGATGCCGCCATCTGTGTGGAGTCTTTTTTTATAAATGGTTTGAGGACCTGTTAGAATCGGGAACCCAACCGCACCCTTCATAAATTTACGAACATCTTCGGTGTAAGAACCCTCAATTTTAACATAATGGAAATCGAGTTTAGGAAAGGTAGAAACCGATGAAACATAAATCGGTATATCGAGCACATCTTGGTCATCAAACAATTGGTTAAAGGTTTTATCGATGTGGTTTTGGAATACAATCCCCTTCCAAATCGAAAAAAGATTTGGATAGTCGAAAGTATGCCAAATCGTTTTGAGTCGATTGAATTGATTGGCTGCGATGGCGTAGGCATTACAAGCCCCGACAGAAGCCCCAGATAAACAAGCAATCGATTCTCTGCCCATTTTTTCAATAAAAGCTTCCATAAAACCGGTTTGATAAGCCCCTTTAGACAACGCACCCGATAAACATATACCAAATTTCATCGTGTATTATCCCACAATCTTACAATAGTATTGTAATGATATTTTGATTTTTATGCAAGTATCTCTATAAAATCCCTTATTTTTCGGATAAACTTAAAAAAAACCATGGCTCATAGATGACAAATTAAAAAAATATGATATAGTAAAGGTGAAATTAGGAGGTATCCTTAGATGAAAAAAATGTTTTTACTCGGATTGATGTTCTTCTCAATCTTATTCATAACTGGGTGTCAAAGCACCCCAAAAACCATGGGTTTGAATGCTGTAGGTAGCCTTGAACAACTGAAGTCGATTGTCAAATCGGCTGGTAATCAATGGTATTACGGCCCTGTGGCTGGCGTGGATATGGAAAATGGTGCTGAAGGCGATGTCAGAAGCGAAACCAAGACATCAAAAACCAATGTCCAAGTCGAAGGTATCGATGAAGGCGATATCGTCAAAGTCGATCAAAACCGTATTTACCAAATCTTTGGGAACCGCTTGGTGGTTACCTCGATTGATGGCGCGATGACCACTTTATTAAATGAAACGTTAGAAGACGAAAAAGACCGTTATACCTATTTCAGTGAATTATACATCACCGAAGATTATTTGGTGGTTTTAGGGTATTCTTACCAATATTTCGCTTTCGATATTGAAGGTGACTTAATTGCGACTGACGCAATCGGGTTATGGGGTTACTATGGTACCTCCGCGACCGCTGTTTGGGTGTATGACATTGACACGCTTGCGAAAGTAAAAACCTTCAATGTCCCAGGGTATTTAAACACCACCCGTTTGATTGATGACCAACTCTACCTCATTTCAACCAGCTATATCAACATGTACAATGAAGAAATTGACCCTCGACCTGTCTATGAAATCGATGGTCAAAAATTGGTCCCTGAATACGATGAAATTTATTACCATGGCGACTTACAAGCCCAAGTCTTTAACAACATTACCACAATTGAATTATCGGGTAATTTAGATTTAACCTATGATATTTTCTTAGGTAACTTCAGTTGGGGTACCATCTATGTCTCTCATCAAAGCATCTATTTTGCAAGCTACGAATATAGTTATGATGAAGAAACAGGTTACCAAGAAACCGGTAAACTCATCGCCTTTGATTTTGTCAATGAAGGCGTTGTCTTTGGTGGATTCATCACCTATAAAGGGTACGTCATCAACCAATTTGCGATCGATGAATACGATGGTTATGTTCGTATGGTCACCACCGAAGGTTGGGGTGACACAGTGAAAAATCGTTTGTATGTCTTTGAAAAAACAGAAGTAGAGGGTACAAGAACCCTCACCCAAGTCAGCTTACTCGATGAAGGCATTGGTAAACCAAGAGAACGTGTTTTCTCCGTTCGATTCTTTGAAACCGAAGCGACCGTCGTGACCTTTGAACAAGTCGACCCGTTCTATATGATTGATTTATCGAACCCACTCGAACCAACCATCGCAGCAGCGTTAGAAATACCAGGATTCTCCTTGTATCAACACCGTTGGAACGATGATACTGTGTTGGGTATCGGGTATGAAACCAGTGAAAACAGAACCATCGGCATTAAGTTATCCTTGTACGACGTGACCAACCCGGAAACCTTAGCGGAATTGGGCACACCATTGGTGTTAATGAATTCGGAAAACAGTTGGCAATACGGCGAAGCTTTATACAACCATAAAGCGATCTTATTCGATATTGAAAACAACTACTTTGGCTTCTCCGTCTATAAGAGTTACTTCACCGAATACAAGTATTACAACCTCAATGAATACATGATATTCAAAGTGGACTTAGCGGCTGAACAATCGATTACCGTGGATAAAGTCATCACCCATAAAGACTACTATACTGCCATTGAAAATGATTATTGGTACTATACACCATATTCGATTGAACGAGCAGTCTACGTTGGTGACTTCCTATATGTCATCTCATCTGGAGCCATCACGAAACACGACATTCAAAACGACTTTAACCAAGTCGATGTCATTCAATTTTAATTTAACGAGAGGCGATGAAAAACCATCACCTCTCTCTTTTTTTTTCCATAAAAAAGCGTATAATCCTTGTTAGAGAGGGCTATCGCCAAGCGGTAAGGCATCTGGCTCTGACCCAGACATTCGGAAGTTCGAATCTTTCTAGCCCTGCCATATAAAAACTAAGTCTTGTATAAAGGCTTTTTCTTTTAGTTTTGGATTGATATAAATTCAATGGTTTAGTTTCTGTTTTATCTTTCACTCAACCTGTGATATCATAAAAGTGGTGATATTTATGGATTTAAAAGCATTGATTTCATTAACTGGTAAAACCAAATCCACCATTCAAGGGTATCTTCGTGACCAGGATGTCGTATATGTTCGTTCGAAAAACATCTACAACGTCTATAACGAAACCTTTTTTGACGTCGCCGGACTCACAGTATCGTTCAAATTTAAAGGTAGACGGTGTCACGCAATCATCATTCACCAATCTTATGAAGATGACGTCACTGCCAATCAATCGGTACAACAACTCAGAACAGGTTTGATTGAAACCTTAGGGATACCAACCAGTGATAACCATAAGCATCCAGCCACCAATGTATTTGTTACCTGGGAAAAAGACAGCTATATTCAACTCAATCAAACCCCGAAGTTAAAACGACTTTATATTTATATGACGCCTCGGAAGCTCAAACAACCCAACATGAAAAAGGTCATATGGACCATCTCCATGTTCGGTGGTCTATTGTTTGGATTACTGATGTTCATTCTTTTAGGCATCGGACTTGGCTTTGACCTCATGAGCTTCATCATCAATATGATTGGTGGTTTGGTATGGGGTGTCTTATTCGGATTTTTCATGAATTTAAGCTTGGGTAAAAACCCGATTGACCCATTTAAAATGACATTAACCAAACGGGATAAACGTTTTTTTGAAAACTATCGTCTTGGTTTAAGCGATATCGAGGGAGAAGTCCTTTGTCTATGTGCCTTCCAAACCAAATTTGGGTTACAATATTTCAAAACCGCGATTTTTTTATATGACCATAAAGCCGTATTCGCTTACTTAAGACGTGGCAGATTATTTGAGATGACTTTGCCATACGCTAATATTGATTTGTACATCCATGACTTTGAAGACAAAGAAGTGGTTGTGTGGTTAAATAACAAAACCAAACTGATCATCAGAAATCGTGAAGGATTAAAGACACTCAAGGACCGTTTAGATTGGATCCTTGGTTATCAAGAAGACAGCTATCAAGCACTGGAAAAATACATCATTGAAGTCCTAAAAGACTACGATTTGATGGGTCTATTGGCCGGTGGGGCATCCGAATCGGTGATCATATATGATGGTCAGAGTATTGCGCGATATTTATATAAAGAAAGACCACTTGAAGTAGGAGATGTCAATCAAGTTTTGCTAACCTATTTTGAAGGAATTCCAATTGATTCATTGGATGATTTAGCTTCACGCATCTTCGCCTTTTATAAGAATGAATAGGATTAGATAAATTGAATCTAAATCAGATGGGAGACCAGCAATGCATCATGACATTTTGAATATCATCCAGAAAGCCAAAGACACCTTTACATACCATTCATTTCATTATGTAGATGAACATGATGTCAAAGATTATGAAGTGGTCTATGAATCAACCGATGGTGTGCTATTAAAAGGTATCCATCCAAGCCAACAAAAACCACACCTCCACTTTTTCGTCCATGATATCGAAACATTGAAGGTTATATTAAAACCATACCCGAACCATTTGATTGAATTTGTTCCAAAAGATTGGATGTTACCACTAGAACAAACAGGGTACATACCGTACTCGGTACTGAGGGATTATTGGTATAAGTATCAAAATCCAGTACCCGCTTCATCACTTACTTTCGCAACCCCAAAACAAACCCTTGAAATTGCGTTACTATCTCAATCTAGAACGGGCAGTAGTCGCGCGTTTTCTGGTGAGACAGTAGAGGTCGTCTCTCAATGGGTGACCAATCAAGTAGATGGGGTGGATGATTCATGTGTCTTGATTCATCAGAGTGATGTCATCGAAGGCGCAGTGATGGTGGGCTTGTATGGAGAAAATGAAAAACGAACCCTATGGGTCCGGTTGATTGTTGTAAAAGCATCTCTACAAAACCAAGGCATCGGTCAAAAACTGTTATCACAAGCGCTCTATTATGGTCAAATGCATTACGCCAAACGGGCATTCTTGATGGCCGATGATTTGAATCAAAACGCCTTATATCTATACCAAAAAATGGGATTTAAACCCGACTTAACCTCAGAACAAATCGATATGATATCAATATAACCCATCGCTGGGTTATTTTTTTTAGGCGTTCATAACGCGTAGGATGACACATTTTAAATATAAGGATTCATCCGAACCCAATAAAGCTGGATGATCTTTTGACTGTATACGCATTTCGACCATTTGAACTTTCTTTTTCGCATCTCTCGCTGCGTCTTGTAACATCTGTAAGAAGAGGTCAATGGTCATATAATGACTGCAGCTGCAGGTGTATAAATACCCACCGTCTTCAATGATTTTCATCGCTTGAAGATTGATGTCTTTATACCCTTGATAAGCACGTTTAATCGCGTCTTTGTTTTTTGCGAAAGCAGGTGGGTCTAGGATGATGGTATCAAAGGTTTTACCCTCTTTTTGATAGGCACGCAATTGATCAAATACGTCTTTTTCAATCGCTTCAACTTGGGTGAAACCATTGAGTTTCGCATTGTTTAAGATATCGGAAACCGCTAAGGCTGAAATATCGACACAGGTGACTTTTTTCGCCCCATGGTAGGCTGCGTGTAATCCAAATCCACCAATATTGGCGAAACAGTCTAGCACATTTTTATCTTTAACATAGGGTTTTACAGCGTTATGGTTATCTTGTTGATCTAAGAAGAAGCCGGTTTTTTGACCGTTCATCAAATCCACGGACATGGTCAGTTCATTTTCCTTGATGATGACTTTAGGAGGTACCTCACCATAAATGACACCTTTGAAAGGTTCTAAACCCTCTTTGGTTCGAACCGATACATCTGAGCGTTCAAGAATACCCTTTGGATTGAAAATCGATACCAATATTTGAATGAACATTTCTTTTCTTTGATCGATACCTAAGGATAAAATTTGGATGGATAAATAATCGCCATATTTATCGATGATTAAACCTGGTATACCATCGGATTCACCAAAAAAAGCACGATAACTATTTTGATAACCCAAACCTTCTCTCGCTTGCTTGGCTTTCAGGATTTTAGCTTTGAAAAAAGCTTCATCAATTTCGATATCTTCACTGCTTAAAATACGAACAAAAATCTTAGAATTAGTGTTCAAATAGCCTTTTCCTAGAAAGGTGTCATCAAAAGCATACACATAAGCTAATTCACCCGATTTGATGAAACCAACGATGTGGTCAATTTCATTGGAGAAGACCCAAGGATGACCTTCTTGGATTCGTACTTCTTCACCTTTTTTTAAATAAATTTTGCAGGGATTCATAGGGTTTACCTCGTTTTTACAGTTAGCATTATATCATGTTTATGAATATAAAACACAAAAAGCGAAAGTCATGCTAAAATATAAGAAAAGCAATAGAAGAGGTGTCTATGAAACTCGATTATAAAAAGACGATTTACGTTGGATTGGCATTTTTAATTATCTCGTTGTTTTGGCAAACCTATGACGCCATCATCACCAAGATTTTGATTGATAAATTCGGTCTAAATCAAACGTGGAGTGGTTTTGTTATGGCTTTGGATAACATTTTAGCCTTATTCTTATTACCATTCTTTGGCGGGTTATCAGACCGCACCAACCATAAACGTGGCAGACGTACCCCTTATGTGGTGGTCGGTACCTTACTCGCAGCCTTCCTATTTGTGGGATTATCCTTCTTTGATGCGATGCAGTTAGAAAAACTGGATGCAGAAACCACACTTAGGGTCGAATACGATAACGCTGCAGGATTCACCGAAGAGTTGACTGTTGCAGAGTGGCGAACCATATCAAACACCATGGATGGTCAAAGCGAATCCACCCACATTTTAGACATATTAGATGCTGTTCACAAAGGGACAACAAATCGAATTTATGAAGAAACCGATGTCTTGTCTTTAGCGGATTATAACGATGCGAAAGATGCGTATTATCGTTATCTATCGGCACAAGCGTTAGATGTTACGATGGCCTCGCCAACCGTATTCATCGTGTTCATCGTGATGTTATTCTTTACTTTAGTCGCGATGTCTACATTTAGATCACCAGCCGTCGCCTTGATGCCAGATGTTACCACCAAGGTGCTTCGAAGCAAAGGTAACGCTCTCATCAATTTGATGGGTGCATTCGGGGGTATTACAGCCATCATCCTATTAACGGTATTTGGCTTAGACCAGCACTCATTCGTCAATTACACCGCGGCATTCGTTTCAGTATCCATCATCATGGTGGTGGTGTTAGGTATATTCTTATGGAAAGTCAATGAACCTAAGTTGGTTCAAGAACGCATTGATTTTGAAAAAGCAAACAACATCGTGGATGAAGAAGAAACCGAAAATCACGATAAGATTAGTAAAGACAAATTCATGTCATTGGTCCTTATTTTGGCTTCTGTGTTCCTATGGTTTATGGGGTATAACGCAGTCACCACTAAACTATCGGATTACGCACCAAAAGTACTGAATATGGGTTATTCAACCCCACTTCTTATCGCTCAAGCAACCGCGATTGTTGGGTTCATTCCAATCGGCATTATTTCCACCAAATGGGGTAGAAAAAAGACCATTTTATTTGGCGTAGCCTTATTAACCTTGTGTTTTGGATCCGTATATTTCATCACAGAAACCACCGGTATCCTATTATATGTTGTCTTGGGTTTAACTGGGATTGCCTGGGCCTCAATCAACGTCAACTCCTACCCAATGGTAGTAGAACTATCTAAAGGGTCAGATGTCGGTAAATATACTGGTTATTACTATACTTTCAGTATGGCAGCACAAATCTTAACACCGATTTTATCTGGATTCCTCATGGACATTCCAGACTTTGGCCGTAAGATTTTGTTCCCTTACGCAACCGTCTTTGTCATCTTCTCATTCATCACTATGTTGTTTGTAAAACATGGGGATGCGAAAGCTGAAAAGAAATCGTTATTGGAAAACTTTGATGTCGATATGGACTAAAAAAATAACACCTAGCCACTTGGTTAGGTGTTATTTTTTGGATTCGTGTTGGAATTCAAACATCGTGAATATAAAGAAGAATGGACATACCACAATCGTCATCATTTTGGACGGTTCAATCGATGGTTGAACCAATGTTTGGATATATAACCCTATGAAAAGGAGGACGCCAAAGATGGTTGCAACAGTATAGGGTGAAAATCGTTTGGTCTCATCATCTTGGTATTGAAATATGAGGATGATTTGTCCAAACACTGGTGAAATGACAAACACAGGTAACAACATAGAGACATACATGTTTTGGAGGAAAAAATGATGTTGTCTCAAATAATAAGCATCTCCAAATTGAAGATAGGCATCTGAAAAATAGAGTTGTTGTTTATTTAAATATAAGATTAGATTGAGTACGAGGACATACCCCAATAAGGTGATCCAAGTATACAATAACATGTATCGGTAGTTTAAAGACATAATGAACCTCGAATCTATAGCATTCATTTAATAAAACGAAAAAACGGACGATTTTGTCCGTTTTTATATCAAAAAGTTGTAAAAGATTTCAATTATTTCATTTTTTCGGTATAAAGTTTTCAAAAACAGCGTTATCAAATGCTTTTCTGGCATAGGACAATGTTTTCGGTGAACGTGCAGCGTACCCTAAAATGAGCATGCCTTTTTTTCTAGCCTTATCAATATATTTGTTTGGCATATCTTCTAGACGGTAGTTGATAAAGTCCGGCTTTGTCAAACGGTTGAAGACCATCCGTCTCAACAACTTTCTCATGATATTCGACATGTCTGAATCTGTAAAATACTCACTGATTTGACCACGGATATGTTCTTTTGCATGTCGCTTAAACCAATAGACAATCGATGGGTCATACGATTGTATCGCAACCTCATAAGGATACTTTTTTAAAGTTTCGTTGACTGCCTTAGCGTGACGTTTTTTATCACCAAAAGGTTTGATTTCAATCATCAAAGGGACCTGTCCATTGACCAATAAAAGAATCTCATCTAAGGTAGGTATGGTTTCATCGGTTCCAGCTATCTTTAAGGTCTTAAGTTCATCATAAGTGAGGTCTTTTAATGCTCGGTCAATACCAAACAGTCTTTTCAAGTTTTTATCGTGAAATACCACCACGGTACCATCTTTAAGAATGTTTGTATCAATCTCAATACCAAAACCGTGTTTAATCGCTTCAGTAAAAGATTTTCGAGTATTTTCGACTAACCCATCCACACCATGTAAACCACGATGGGTTATATACGCTTCTTTGAGCCAGGACAATTGTTTCATAAGATCACCAAAGATATTGTAACAAAAGGGCGATGGAATATAAAGGATTTTATGAAAAATGAACGATGTTGTCTTTTCTACCAAATTGTTTGTTTTCCATAGAATTATTATTCACTACGTGATATAATACGGCTTGTTAGAAGATGAGGGATACATTGAAAAAACCCGAATTACTCGCCCCTGCTGGGACGAAAGAAGCTTTTATTGGTGCCATCAATGCTGGCGCGAATGCGATATTTATGGCAGGTCATCGCTTTGGTGCCCGTGCATTCGCTGAAAACTTCAATCAAGACGATTTAAAACAAGCCATCGAATACGCTCATTTACGTGGGGTATCCGTTTTTATTGTTGTCAATACGCTTACCTTTGATGACGAAGTTGAAGACCTCCTCAGTTATACCGATGAATTGGTCAAAGCTCACGTCGACGCATTGATTGTTCAAGATATTGGGATGATATCGATATTCGCTCAAAGATACCCAAATACAGCCATTCACGCATCAACTCAAGTCAATGCGCACAATATTCATCATGTCAAATTCTTAAAAGAACTTGGAGTTAAACGCGTCATTTTAGCACGTGAGACCAGTTTAGACGTCATCAAAGAAATCAAGCGTACAGTGGATATCGAATTAGAAGTTTTTATCCATGGTGCGCTTTGTGTGTCTTTTTCTGGCAACTGCCTGATTTCATCCATTTTAAACAAACGTTCAGGGAATCGTGGCGAGTGTGCGTACAATTGCCGATTACCTTATAAATTAATCAAAGATAAAACCGTGATTGGTGAAGAATCCTATTTGATGAGTGCGAAAGATTTGATGACGCTTGAATACATCGATGAACTCATTGAAGCTGGGATAGATTCTTTCAAAATTGAAGGCAGAATGCGTAAAAAAGAATATGTCACGCAAACCACGATGGCCTATCGTCTAGCCATCGATGCCTATTATGAAGGGAAAAACATTCAACTAGATAGTCAAATTGACAAACTAAAACGTGTCTTTAACCGTGATTACACCAAAGGCTATATGTTAAAAGAAATCCCTAAGGACCTCAACAATGACTTTAGACCCAACCATATGGGCGTCCCTATTGGTAAAGTCATCGCTTATGAAAAAAACCTCGCATTGGTTCAACTCAGTGAGGGCCTAAAAAATGGCGATGGGTTTAGAATTGTGGGTAAACACGACTATGGCAACATGGTTACTTACATGAAACGTAAAAACAACACGATCATCAAAGAAGCTTTTAAAGGGGAAACCATCTATTTAGAAGTCAAAGAACAAGTCTATCCAGACTCTATTTTATACAAAACCTTGGATTCGGATTTAGAAAAGGATTTGGTCATGTATCAATCATCTGCTTTCAAACTCATTCCAATCACAGGGATGGTCACAGCATATATCGATAAACCATTGACGTTAAGCCTCAGCGATGGTGACCATCAGGTATCCGTTTCTTCACAAAACAACCTTGAGTACGCGATGAACCAACCAGCCACAGAGGCTTCTATTGCCCAAAATATCTCAAAATTGGGTGGTACCCCATTTTATTTTGATACGTTAACTGTATACACCGATGGGGCGTGTTTTATCCCAGTAAAAGAACTCAATGAACTCAGACGACTCGCGGTTGAATCTTTGATTGCACAAAGGATAGAACGAAAAGAAGCCTTCATTCAACCTTATTCTATACAAAATGGATTTAACTACGTAGAAACAGTTAAGTTGGTTGCGAGAGTCCATACCCTAGATCAATTAAATGTAGCGTATAAACTAGGATTGGATGAAATCTACTTTGAAGATATCATCGATGTGAATCCAAAAGACTATCCAAATACCGTTGTGAGACCGGTGACCAAACGAATCATCGAAGACATCGATGGATTTGATATCACAGGTCCTACCATGGTCTCTGAACTTGGTGGTATATATCAAAACCAAAAACGATACCCATTGGTGACCGATGAATTTATCAACATCACCAACATTTATACGGCAGCTCTCATTTCGACTTACAATGTCGAACGTATCGCCTTATCATCAGAGTTGGATTTAGACCATGTATTGCGTTTCTCAAAACGCTATTTTAATCGATTTGGTGCCTATCCAAACCTTGAAATGGTGGTTTATGGACACAAAGATTTGATGATTTCCAAATACTGTCCGGTTGCGAAAACGTTTGGCTATAAACCCAACTGTCGTTTGTGTTTCAAAGACCAATATTACCTTCAAGACCACATCGGTAAATATGCATTGCTCAATGATGGACATTGTAATATGCGCGTCATGGACCCAAAACCATTGTTGTTGATTGATTATTTAGAAACATTGAAAGCAGCGAATATCACGACTTTTAGAATGGATTTCACCACAGAAACAGAAAAGGAAATGAAAGCCATTGTATATGCCTTCAAATCAGCACTGGCACAAAAACCGTATAAATTGGATTTACCGCGCTTTAGAACAGGTCATTTTGAGTGAGTATCTGATATAATAAACAGCTTTGATAAGAGAAGCACTGCTTATCGATTTTGTTTGTGATGTTGGATTGAATTTGATATACTAGTTATTGTAAGATTTTTCAAAGTACGGGGCTTTTTATTATAAATAAAGCCTACTGAGGTTATATGGAACCCAATAAAGATAAAAAAAGAAAATCATTGGTCGAAATCTATCGTGAGTATAATTTGGTCATCGCGTTCTTTTACGAGTTGGTGTTTGTCCTCCTCGGATTGATTATCTTAGGGCTCATTTTGGATGAGTATCTAAAGACAAAGGTTTTATTCACCATACTATTTACGTTGTTTGGGATTTATTCATCCATTTCAAATCTATACAAACGAATGACCAAAAAAGAGGATAAAGATGTCAGCAAGAAATGAATTCACACAAAACTTTAAATATACCATTTTGCTGATTGCCGTATCGAGCATCGCTGCCTATTTCATTTTTGGTAAAGCCGTCACCATTAGCATCATTTTGGGTGGTGCAACCATGTTGTGGGGCATGAGTCTATTGGCCAAAAACCACCGTAAAATGACCAAAGATAACCCAAGGGTTTCAGGCAGAATGATTGGTCTGATTTTAAGATATACCTTATACGTCATCGTTCTAGGCTTGTCCTATTATATGGAAACACTGAACATTTATGGTACATTTTTTGGTTTGTTGACCTTTAAAATTGCATTATATAGCCAAGCCATTTGGCAAACCATTCGAGGGGGAAATCATCATGAATGATTTTTTCAAAGCTTTCTATGATTTTTACTACAACCTATCATCGGCACTTAAAGCCAGCATCATCGTATTCATTGTTTTAATCATTATGACTACCGTGGTGGGTTTGCGTGTTAAAAAGTTGGACTACCGTAAAACACCCAAAGGTTTTACATTCATTATGATTATGTTGGTGGATATGATCAACAAAATGCTCGTACCGATTTTTCCAAAATACCACAAGACATTTCAACCGTTATTATTGACCATGTTCATGTATTTGGTGTTCGCGAACTGGGCAAGTTTAGTCGGACTTACGGCACCATTATCGAACCTGAATATTGCGTTATCGATGAGCATCATCGTCTTCGCAACCATTCAAGGTTCAGCGTTGGTTATCAAACGACCTGTCGCGAGAATGAAAGCATTGTTGTCACCAAACCCGGTATTCTTACCACTCAACTTAATCGGTGAATTCTCAACCCCATTTTCCATGGGTATGCGTCTATTTGGGAATTTGATGTCAGGGTCTATTTTAGCTATCTTGATTTACCATTTTACATCTTATGTAGGGATCTTCATTGGGGCGTTCTTATTACACCCAGTGTTTGATATATTTGTAGGTGCGATTCAAGCCTACGTGTATTTAAGTTTATTTTCAATATTCCTAGCGATTGCTGTGGAAGATTAATCATCTTATAAGGAGGAAAGAAAGATGGATTTTAATCAGTTTTTTCAAACAGGTATGGCATTTTTAGGTGCTGGATTGGCTGTATTCACCGGTTTCGGTACTGCGATTGGCCAAGGTTACGCAGCAGGTAAAGCGGTTGAAGCGGTTGGTAGACAACCAGAAGCCATCAACGAAATCCGCTCGACTTTATTACTTGGGGACGCGTTAGCTGAAACCACAGGTATTTATGGTCTAGTCATCGCCATCATCTTGATTTTCGTTGCGTAATCATCGTTAAAGGGGGTAAGCGTTTATGCTTGCTGATACACTAAAAAACTTTGTTGAAGAGTCGCTTGGTTTGTTACTGGGCGTGGGTCTCGAAGAAATTTTGATTCAACTGGGCGGAACGATTGTTCTGTTTTTAGTGATTCGTAAATTCTTCTGGAAGAACCTGACCGAATTCATGGAAAAGCGTAGAGCTTACATGGATGAAGAACTTTTCAAAGCAGAAGCGCTTAAAGTAGAAGCTGCTCAGATCAAAGCCAATGCCGATGAAACGTATTCGACCTTACGCAACTCAGTCTCTAAGACATTAGAAGATGCGAGAGTCAGAGCACAAAAAGAAGAATCAGAAATCATCGCGAAAGCGAAAGCTGAAGCACAGCGTCTTAAACTAGAAGCTGAGAAAGAAGTTGAACTTGAGGTTCAAAAAGCCCAAGATCAAATGAAGAAAGAAATTGTAACGGTAGCGACAGTTTTGGCTGAGAAAATCATTCAAAAAGAAGTCGATGCCAAAAAGTATGAACAATGGGTGGATGAAGCAACCAATGAGGTTAAACGCTCATGAGTAGTTTAAGCTACCAATATGCTGAGGCACTCTACGCCCTCGCGGTAGAACAAAAACAAACCGACGCCATGGTCAGTGAACTGAAACAATTCATCTCACAATACCATGGACAACTCGAATCGTTGTTAAATCACCCCAAAGTATCCACATCGGATAAAAAAAGTCTCATTAGCGGTTTAAATCTAAACCCGTTAATGGTCCATTTTTTATACGTTCTGATCGACAATCAGCGATTGATGGAAGTTCATGCCATTTTAAACAGCTATCAAACCTTACTAGACCAACAACATCAGGTGTTGCGCGCTAAGGTGTATTCCAACAAACCATTATCTAAAACCGAGCTCGAAGGGATCAAAGTTGCATTGCAAACCAAACTCAACAGAACAGCCCATTTAGAAAATGTCATCGATCCAACCATTGTGGGTGGCATCAAAATTGCTTATGAAGGCAATGTTGTCGACCATACCATCAATCAATTTATTGCTTCTTTAAGCGAAACCTTAAAGGCATAGAGAAGGTGAATATATGAGTAAAATTAATCCAGTTGAAATCAGTTCTTTGATCATTGAGCAAATTAAGAAGTATCAAAATGAAATTAAAACCGATAATGTCGGTACTGTCATCAGTGTAGGGGATGGGATTGCATTGGTTCATGGCCTTGATCAGGCTATGAGTGGTGAACTATTAGAATTCCCACATGGTGTCTTTGGTCAAGTATTAAACCTTGAAAAAGACTACGTTGGGGTCATCCTACTCGATGAATCTACCCAAATTAAAGAAGGCGATTCAGTCAAAACCACTGGACGCATTCTGGAAGTACCTGTCGGTGAAGCCCTCATCGGTAGGGTTGTCAATCCACTGGGGAAACCCATCGATGGTATGGGCAAAATCCAAACCGATAAGTTCCGTACAATCGAACGTAAAGCTACAGGCGTTATGGCCCGTAAAGGGGTTCATCAACCGCTACAAACCGGGATTAAAGTCCTCGATGCGTTGGTACCGATTGGGCGTGGACAAAGAGAACTCATCATCGGTGACCGCCAAACTGGTAAAACCACATTAGCGATTGACACCATCATTAACCAAAAAGGTAAAGGCGTCATTTGTATCTATGTTGCGATTGGTCAAAAAGAATCGACTGTAGCCGGTGTATACGAAACCTTGAAATCCCATGGTGCGATGGATTATGCCATCATCGTATCAGCATCCGCATCCGAACCTTCACCACTGTTATACCTCGCACCTTACGCAGGGGTTACGATGGCAGAAGAATTCATGTTTGCCGGTAAAGATGTCTTGATCGTATATGATGATTTGACCAAGCACGCCACAGCCTACCGCGAATTATCCCTACTACTCAGAAGACCACCAGGTCGTGAAGCCTTTCCAGGGGATGTTTTCTATCTACACAGTAGACTATTAGAAAGAGCCGCTAAGCTCAATGACGCTTTGGGTGGTGGTTCCATCACTGCTTTACCAATCATTGAAACCCAAGCAGGCGATATTTCTGCGTATATCCCAACCAACGTCATCAGTATTACCGACGGACAAATCTTCTTACAATCCGATTTGTTCCACAGTGGCGTTAGACCTGCGATCAACGCTGGTTTATCGGTCTCTCGTGTCGGTGGTGCTGCACAAACCAAAGCGATTAAAAAAGTCTCAGGTACATTACGTCTTGACCTCGCATCTTTCAGAGAACTCGAAGCCTTTACCCAATTCGGTAGTGACTTAGATGAAGCGACCAAAGCGCGCTTGGAACGTGGTAAACGTACCGTTGAAATCTTGAAACAAGGTTTACATGATACCATGGCAGTTGAATACCAAGTCATTTCGATTTTCGCATTGACCCAAGGATTCTTAGATAGCATCAAATTATCAGAAATTAGACGATTTGAAAAAACATTACATAGTTTCTTTAATACGGATAAAGAAGCCAACCACCTTTTAGAAGAACTTAGAAAAACGGCTGTATTGCCTGATGTCAATCAATTGAAATCAGCCATCACACGTTTTAAATTAACGTTCGTATAGGATAGCCCTATGGCTTCGATGAGAGATATTAAGGCGCGTATCGTCGCGACCAAAAAGACAGCTCAAATCACGAATGCAATGTATATGGTCTCCGCATCCAAACTTAAAAAAGCGGAAAGAGCAATGGTGTCATATCGCCCAATGGTGAAAAGACTCAATCACATCATTCAAGGCGTATTGACCGATCAAGAGTTATCCCATGTTTTATTAGAAACGAGACCCGTTAAAAAGACATGTTATATCTTAATCAGTTCTGACCGTGGGCTAGCTGGACCATTCAATGCAAACCTATTCCGTAAGTTTCAATCACACATCAAAGAATCTGAAATCAATCCTGAAACAGTGATGGTCGCAGCCATTGGTCAAAAAGCGTATTCGTTCGCAAAGCGTAACCAATACCAATTGATCAATGATCGTCCAATTCATGTACGTGACGATATTCAATTCATTGACTTTAAAGAAATCACACAAAAGTTCATCGACTTATTCTTAAATGAGACTGTAGATGAAATCGTGGTCTTCTATAGCCACTTTATCAATACGCTCTATCAAAACGTAGAAGCTAAGAAACTCCTACCAATCACACTAGAACCGACCGATGAACTACAAAAAATCCGCTACGATTATGAACCCAATCAAGGTGAAATCATCAACCATCTATTACCGATGTATGTTGAAAACACCCTATATGGATTCATTCTCGAAGCCAAAGCTGGCGAACATGCGTCACGCATGACCGCCATGCGTTCTGCAACCGATAATGCGAAAGACGTCATTAAAAAGTTAGAGTTACACTATAACCGTGCACGTCAAGCCGCAATTACCATTGAACTAACCGATATCATTGGCGGCGCCAATGCGGTTAAGTAAAGGAGGCATAAGGTGAATATAGGCAAAGTAGTCCAAGTCATGGGACCGGTCGTTGACGTCGAATTCGATGGTCAACTGCCTGAAATCAACCATGCATTAGTCATCAAACAAAACGCACACCAAAATCATGGTGTCGATATCAACTTAACCTTAGAAGTTTCCTTACATTTGGGTAACAACATTGTTCGTACCATCGCGATGGATTCGACCGATGGTGTCGTTCGTGGCATGTCCGCGGTCGATACCGGCAAACCCATTTCAGTGCCTGTGGGTCAAGCGACCCTAGGTCGTATTTTCAACGTATTAGGTGAAACCATCGATGATAAAGGGGATGTTGAAGCGAACACGCCAAGACGCCCAATCCATCGTCCAGCTCCTAAACTCGATGAATTGTCTTCTAAAGTTGAAATTCTCGAAACTGGCATTAAAGTCGTTGACCTCTTAGCCCCTTATATCAAAGGTGGTAAGATTGGGTTATTCGGTGGTGCCGGTGTCGGTAAAACCGTATTGATTCAAGAATTGATCCATAACATCGCCCAAGAACATGGCGGTATCTCTGTATTCGCAGGGGTAGGTGAACGTACCCGTGAAGGGAACGACCTCTATGGTGAAATGACCGAAAGTGGCGTTATTCAGAAAACAGCCATGGTGTTCGGTCAGATGAATGAGCCACCTGGCGCACGTATGCGTGTTGGGTTAACCGGCTTGACCATGGCTGAATATTTTAGAGACCATGAAAAACAAGACGTGTTACTCTTCATCGACAACATTTTCCGTTTCACACAAGCCGGTTCTGAAGTATCAGCCCTTTTAGGACGTATGCCATCGGCCGTTGGTTACCAACCGACCTTGGCTACAGAAATGGGTAAACTACAAGAACGTATTACTTCGACCAAAGAAGGGTCCATTACCTCAATTCAAGCGGTTTATGTCCCTGCCGATGACTATACAGACCCAGCACCAGCAACCACTTTTACGCACTTAGACGCGACCACCAACCTTTCAAGAAAGATTGCAGAAGAAGGGATTTACCCAGCGGTTGACCCATTGGCATCCACTTCAAGAGCACTTTCCGTTGAAATCGTTGGGGAAGAACACTATCGCGTGGCTCGTGAAGTTCAAAGAACCATACAACGCTACAATGAACTTTTAGACATCATCGCGATTCTTGGGATGGATGAATTATCCGATGAAGACAAATTGGTCGTACATCGCGCTAGACGCATTCGTCTATTCTTGAGCCAAAACTTACACGTGGCTGAACAATTTACAGGTCAACCTGGGACATACATTCGTGTATCCGATACCGTTAGAGGGTTTAAAGAAATCCTTGAAGGTAAACATGACCAACTCCCTGAAGAAGCTTTCCGCTTAGTCGGTAGCATCGAAGACGTGATTGAAAAAGCCAAAAGATTGTAGGTGAACCCATGCAAATCATCGTGGTTACACCTGCCGGCAAACTATACGACGAACAAGTCGAATATGTTGTGGTTGCTTCTCAACTCACAGGTCAATTCGCATTGATGAAAAACCATACACCCATCATTTCATCGATTGACCGGGGCTACATCAAGATGGTCAAAGAAGACCAAAATTTGGTTACCGTCATCTTAAATGGTGTCGTTGAATTTTCCAACAATATCGTCAATGTGATTGCTCAAGAAGCGCACATTGGTTATACCGAACAATCCGCGATGGAACACTTACTCACCGTTCGTAAGGAACGTTTAGATGAGAATAAACGTCGTTCGATTGATTTTGGTAAAGCGGAAAAAGAATTGGTTGAAAATATTCAAAAAGCGAAAGCAAGTAAAGTCTAACTATAAAACCACCCTAGGGTGGTTTTTTATTATTTATTTTTATTTGAATTTAGGTTATTATAGTCATAGATAAAAGGAGACTCATGATGGGAATAATACGAATGATGTGGGTATTCAATGCTTTTTATTCAACTGGATATGTCAATTTAACAACACAATCAAGAAGTCCACACCCACTTTAGGTAGTGGGATGAATTGATTTGTTTTCACTCTTTAGTATACAAACACCCATAAATAATGTTATAATATAGTTGAATAATCACTATACATAA
>NZ_JAOVQM010000008.1 GCF_025742995.1 Paracholeplasma manati
CAGTAACATTTAAATCTCTTTCTAATCCATTCAACCTTTTTTAATCATGTCCTCTTATCACCTAAACAACCGTTTTCGTGATATTTTTTTTATTCTTTACTGCTTGACATATTTACCGGTTGCTTAATTCTATTATAGCGGAATGGTCGCTATTTAGATAGACCAATAAATCATCGGAAACCGTTTCACCATGTTATAATATCCCTAAGGAAGTGATAGCATGTGTGGTCGATTTACGATTGCTGTATCCTTAGATGATTTAAAAGATTATTTACATGAAACCTATGACATCGAAGATATTTCTGATCAAATCACATCCCCTAGATACAACGTTGCACCAGGTCAAGACATCATTGTGGTGCTATCGGATCGTGTAAAGTATCGTGTGGGTTTAATCAAGTGGGGTTTTGTCCCACCGTTTTCAACCGATGAAAAAGTGGGTTATATGATGATTAATGCGAAGTCTGAAACCCTGCATGAAAAAAAGGCCTTTAAGCCTTCGTTTGAAACCAAACGCTGCGTCATCATCGCGGATGGCTTTTTTGAGTGGGCTCAAAATGAGCGACTCAAACAAGCGATGCGAATTACCGTTAAAAATCAAAAAATATTCTCGATGGCAGGGCTATGGACTACCTGGACCAAACCCGATGGTTCAAAACTATATACATGCACGATTATTACCACCGCTGCGAATAAACAAATGTCTAAAATACACGAACGTATGCCTGTGATTTTGGATAAAAAAGCCGAAAAGGTTTGGTTAAATCCTGACAATGTCGATTTAAATCAATTGAAAAAGCTACTAAACACCAATGAAGCCTTAGATTTATCGATTTACCCAGTTACCAACGCGATTGGATCACCCGCTTTTAACACCATGGAATGCATTTCACCCATCAAAATAAATGAAGCCCCTAGTTTGTTCTAGGGGTTCGTTTTTTATTTACTAGCCAACTATTTAAGATTAGTCAAGATAAAAGAAATAAATAGTGGTTAGGATACTATGGCATACTAAAAAGAATGCTCAATGGCACATCTAGGTCTTTGGAATTTAAATATGTTAATGAGTATTCAATGAATAAGTAATGTTATTCTTCAAGATAGAACGAATAACTCTTAAAAGTTTTTTCGTAACGTGACCAATAATGACGCGATGGCGTTTACCCTCAGATTTCTTTTTGAGGTAGTAAGCTTTAAAAACTGGATCAAATTTAACAACTGCCTGTGCAGCTTGATAAATCGCCCATCTTAAAATGGATGAACCTCGTTTGGATATTTTATAACTACCTTCAAAGTTTCCTGACTGATAAACCGACGGATCCAAACCAGCATATGCAAGAAGTTGATCATCGGTTTTGAAGCGATGAATATCGCCGATTTCAGCGAGAATAATCGCACCGGTTGTATAAGCAATGCCAGGAAAGTTCGTCTTTTATTGTTCTATCTTCTAACAATTGATTTGTGACTTTTATAAAATTTTCTAGAATACCCCGTTTAAAACACCCTCTTTCACGACTTTCTATATAATTAAATATACGTATAAAATATATATTTATAGACTATTTATGGTATAATTTAAGTAGGAAAGGAGGACATCAATAATGCCTTATAAAGCCCTAAAAACAAGACTCTATCTTAATCCAAATCAACATCAGTTTCTATTATCATTGATGCGTGCTTCAAGAAGTCTCTATAATCAAGCACTTTATAATGTGAGACAACATTTTATCAAAACCAATGGGTATTTATCCTATAACGATAATTACCAATTACTGAAAGATAGTGAACATTATCGTTATTTAAGTACGACTCAAGGTCAAATGGTCATTCGTAAGGTCGATGAAGCGATGAAAGGATTCTTTGGATCTTTAAAGTCTAAGGTTAAACAAACCATTAGACTACCTAGATATTTAAAGAAGGATACCTACTATCCACTTTATGACCGAATGGTCTATAAACCTGATGATAAAGTCTATACCTTACCTAGAAGTAACTTTATTAAGAAAGTATCGAAAGAACTAGAAAAGGATTCAAATCAGATTCATAAACATACATATGAGTTAAATGAAGTAGACGCTTTATCTCTAGACATCCAAACACCAGAATGTATCCAAACCAAACCAATCAAAGAAATCACCATCAAGTCCTACTATGATGGCAAATACATTGAAGTGGTTTATGTCTATCTAGATGAAACTCCTAAAATAGAAACCAAAGATTATACAGAAATCATGGGGATTGATTTTGGGTATAACAACCTAGCTTTTTGTTCAGTCACGAATAATGAGCACTTATTGTTAGACGGGAAAAGATTAAAGAGTATGAATCAGTTTTATCATAAACGAATCGCGAAACTAGCGAGCATTAGACCCAATCAAAATGACTTAACAAAACAAATGATTCGTCTAATGGATAAACGTAACCATCAAATGGATTATGGAATCTATAAAGCAGCTAAACTCATTATCCATCACGCAATAGAAAACAAAGTAAAACAGATTATCATTGGTTATAACGATACCTTCAAAGATGAAAGACTATCAGATACCTATAATCAATGGACCAAAAGTATACCAATCGCGAGACTTAGAGATCGAATCATCTATCTAGCAGAACAGCTAGGTATTGAAACCAAAGTAATCAATGAAGCGTACACGTCAAAAGCTTCATATCTAGACCAAGAAGAATTCGTGAATGGTGATTTCTCTGGAGTAAGAATCAAAAGAGGTTTATATAAGAGTCAAAAAGGCACTTTGATTAACGCCGACCAAAATGCCTCATTAAATATGATTCGAAAAGGTAATCCCGATGCCATATGGATAGGGAATAAGGGTGTGAACACACCTAAGCGTACATACCTATTTGGTATATAGTCGCTTTAAATAAGACGAGTTAAATCGTTAAGAGGTATATATCATAAGTCATTCTGTAAAGGGTGATTTATTCACCTCTTTGTTCTTTGACTCTTCTCGCTACATAAGCGAACATTTGTGGTCCAGTATGAATACCTAAGACTGGGGTTAATGCTGAGATATTTAAGTTTCTGACATTTAAAGCCTTAGACATCATTGAACCGAGTTGAGATGCTTTTTCCAAATCATCGCCATAATGAACGGTTAAATCGATGAGGCTATCGCCAAACTTCTTAATCATGAGGTCTTTCATGTTTAATAATGATCTTTGCATACCAATGGCTTTACTTAAAGTGACATACACACCATCATTGTTGACAGTGATGACTGGTTTAATGTGTAAGATATCACCAATGGTACCTTCAACTTTACCGATTCTACCACCTTTTTTAAGATACTTAAGGGTATTGATGGTGTAAATCGCTAATGAATCTTCAAAACGACATTGGTCAAGGGCTTCAAAAATTTGATGTGGTTGTTTACCCGCTTCGATGAGTTCTAATGCGTATTCAACCAAGTAGCCTTGTCCTGCACCCAAGGTCTTCGTGTCATATTGGTGTACAATGACACCACTGACTTCATGTAAGGTTAGTCTAAAAGCATTGTAAGTGCCTGACAACCCAGACGAGATGTTGATGACCAATACATCGGTATAGCCATCTTTTTTGACATTTTCGATCGCCGCTTCAAGCGCACTCATTGGTGGCAATGAAGTCGAGAAATTTCTTTGATCGATTTCTTTGTAAATCTGTTCTGCTGTGATGTCGATTTGATCACGGAATTGTTCGCCATCTCTAACGATCATCAACGGAATCACTTGTAGGTTTTTGTGTTTTTCCACAAAAGCTGGGTTTAGATTTGAACCCGAATCGGTAATGACTGCAATTTTCATACATTTTCCCCCTATATAGTCATAAAGAATAATATTTTATCTAGTTTTCATAACTAGATTATCATGTTAACGATATTTTGTCAATTTCTTTACACTTAAATAACATTTGAAAATGAAAAAAAGCCATTTTTAATGGCTTTTTTGGTATGTTTTTATGATCATTTCGGCTTGTCTGATGCCATCGATGGCGGAGGACATGATACCACCTGCGTAACCAGCACCTTCACCCATCGGGTATAACCCTTGAATATTCGATTGTCCCGTATCGTCTCGATTGATGCGAATTGGTGAAGAACTTCGCGATTCAACCCCAGTCAAGACAGCGTCATCCATCGCGAAACCTTTAATCTTTCGATCGAAATCTAATAAGGCTTCATGGATGGTTTGATGGATATATTCCGGGAAGAATTGTTTAAAGTTAACAAAGGTATAACCAGGTTCATAAGTTGGTTTAACAGAGCCGACTTTTTGAGTGGTTCTATTATTCAAAAAGTCACTTACAAGTTGTAAAGGGGCTTTATATGACCCACCGGCCAGTTGGAATGCTTTTTGTTCAAATTCTCTTTGAAAATACATACCCGCGAGTGGATGATCCGAGTTGAAATCCTCCGGCATTACATTGACCAATAAAGCCGCGTTCGCATTTTGTCCGTCACGTCTCGATTCGCTCATCCCGTTGGTTACGACCCCATTGGGTTCAGAAGCTGAACACATCACATACCCACCAGGACACATACAAAACGTATACGCACCACGGCCATTGTTACTCTTATAACTGAGTTTATAATCCGCAGCCCCTAAGTTGGGCATGGTATGAAATTTACCATATTGTGATTCGTTGATGAGGACTTGAGGGTGTTCAATACGAACGCCTACAGAGAAAGCTTTTTGGGTAATATGAATGCCTTGTTCATACAACAGTGTGAATGTATCACGAGCACTGTGTCCAATGCCCATCAAACATACATCTGTTTCGATACGATTGTTATTATTGACGATGACTGCGGATAAAACACCTTCATTAAACTCTAGTTTTGTTACCTTTGAATGGAATCTAACTTCACCACCAAGTAGCGTGATTTCTTGTCTAATCGAGCGGATGATGCCTTTCAATATATCGGTACCCACATGTGGTTTGTTGATGTATAAAATCGCGGGGTCTGCCCCATGCTTAACCAAGGCTTCCAAAACATAGCGACTTCTTAAATCGTTCACGAGTGTGGTGAGTTTACCATCTGAAAATGTACCTGCACCACCTTCACCAAATAAGATGGTTGCGTCTTCATGGAATTCACCAGTGGTTTTAAAATGGTCCCAAAGTTTGGTACGTTCATCGACATCTAACCCACGCTCTAATACAATGGGTCTGTAGCCTCTTCTCGCGAGTAACAATGCACTGAATATACCTGATGGTCCAAATCCAATGATGACTGGTCGATGTTTGAGTGTTTTATCACCCATTTCTACTTCATGATATGCACTGTCTGGAGAAATCATGAGATTAGGGTATTTTTTATCGACCAAGTTTTTCTCGTATGGCAATTCGATATCGATAGAATACACAAAGATTACATGGTCTTTCTTTCTCGCATCAATGGCTTTTTTAAAGATGGAAAAAGACTGAACATCGTTCTTTTTGATGCGATACTTATCATAGATATAATTCAGGATAGCTGCTTTTTCTAATTCTAATGTTATTGCATCCTTCAATTCAATTTTAATTTCTGTAATTCGAATCATGAGTACCTCTATTGGGTTGCATGAAGGCCTGCAACATAACCTGAGCTCCAAGCCCATTGAAGATTGTATCCGCCGCATAGACCATCGATATCGATGATTTCGCCAGCAAAGTATAAGCCTTTTGATTTTTTAGATTCTAACGTTTTTGGTTGGATATCGTTCACATTGACACCACCTGCGGTCACTTGGGCTTCTTCATAGCCTTTCGATCCGGTGACTTTAAACTTCATCGATGTGAGCAATTGTGCCAATCGTTTGATCTGCATTGGATTGAGTTGTTCGATGGTGACATCTGCCATTAAACGCGCTTCTTTTAAAACGACAGACACCAGTTTTCGATTGATTAATCCAAGTAATGCCAATTCAACCGGCAGATTCTTTAAATCCATCAAACGCTCTTCGATATCGGTTGGATTAAGTTCAGAGACCAATTTCACATCCACATAGATGGTTTGATGGTCTTGTAAAAGTGCATTCGCTTTTCTGGATAATTGTAATATGGTTGGTCCACTGATGCCGTATTTGGTAAATAGTATGTCGCCAAACTCGGTTTGAATGATTTGATTTTGATGTATTAAGGATACAAAGCCTGGAAATTTAACCCCATCCAAAACTTTAAGATACGGTGAGTCTAGTTTTAGTTTCACCAAAGCTGGGAAGAGTGGTGTAATTTCATGACCCAAATCCTTCGCGATTTGATAACCTGTCCCATCACTGCCGGATTGCGGGAGTGCAAGTCCACCCGTAGCCACAATCAATCGGTCACAATGATAAGTCTCGCCTTGTTGGTCATATAAGACGAAGCCTTGGGTTTCTTTGTGGGCTGATAAAATGACTTTTTCATAAATCACTTCAATACCCAAGCGTTTGATTTCATAGATCAGTACATCGGTGATGCTGGATGCTTGTTCAGATAATGGATAGGTTTTTCCTAAGTCTTCAATCTTTGGTGTAATACCTAAAGACTTGAAAAACAAGAGTGTTTCGCTGGGGCTAAACGAGTCGAAAACACTTTTAACAAAGGCTGGATTATTATAGTGAATTGGTAGCGCATCGACATTGGTGAAATTACAACGACCATTGCCGGTTGCGAGAATTTTCTTACCTAGTCTTGCATTTCGTTCTATGATGGTGACATCTGCACCATGACGTTTCGCAATGATGGCAGCTACCAGTCCACTGGCACCACCACCGACGACGATGATTTTTTTCATAAGAAACAACCCCTTCAATCGGATTAATTATAACATATTTTCATATAAATAGGCGATGAACCCAATTTTTATATAATAGTGAAAATAATTTAAAATGTTATGTTTACATCTCTCGCTTTAATTGTTACAATTATGTTAAGAAAAGAGGTATTCGATATGGCACATTGCAAAAACTGCGGTAACTTAGGCAACATTGACTCGAACTTTTGTCCGAATTGTGGTGAACCCCTAAATCAAAAAGCAGCACAACAAAAGAAAGACAGTGGAAACAATGAAATCTATGGTGATTACAATCCAAACTTCAACAATGCGGGCAATCCAAAAACATCCACTTCTTACGAAAGTGATACAACCACAACACTGTTTTGTATCCTAGGCTTTTGTTTTCCAATCGTAGGGTTGATTTTGTATCTGGTCTTAATGAACGATAAACCAGCGAGTGCCAAAGCTGCTGGTATTGGTGCATTAATTGGATTCATCCTCGGTGTATTGGGTTCACTCGCAAGCTTTGGTTTACAGACATGGCTAACACTCATTTAAAGAAATCTAAAGCCATCTATTTCATATTCATCACTGTTCTATTCTTTCCAACATTTATATTATCATTCCAATCTGATGGGGATATTTTTGATGTCAATTTTTTCCAAACCACAGCGTATTTTCTATCGAGTTACGTCTTATTGTTAACTGTTCTGGGTTCTTTATTCAAGAAACCCTACGTGACCATCTTTTTCGGGTGTCATGATCACTGTGAAAGACGATTCCATAAACTACACAACGTATTGCCCATCTGCGGCAGGTGTACTGGTATCTATTTTGGGTTTTTCATAGCCATCCCATTATCTTATTTGAATATGCCATTCTATTGGTTTATACCATTGGGTATACCACTGGTCATTGATGGTTTCATTCAAATCAAAGGGATTCCAAGCACCATGAATAGACGTTTGATCACAGGTATTCTATTTGGTCCTGCCATGGTTTCATTGTTTGGATTATATAACGCCTTGATTGTGTATCTAGTAGAAAGAACATTCATCATTTACGACTAAAAAAGGGCAGGGCCCTTTTTTTATTTTTGAATTTCCTCTATAGCTTTGATACCCATTAAACTCAATGTATAAATGCCTCGGTCTACTTTTTTAAACCAAAGATAATAGTTTTTTTGTAAGATATTTGGCGTATCTATAATGCCTGTATAGGCTTTGATTTCTTTTGGTGATTTTTCTTTAAACTCGTATAGATACTGGGCAATTTTTAAGACTTTCTCACGATAATGTGTCATTTTTTTACCCTTCATTCCGCCGATATTTTCATCGCTTTCGCGGAGTGAGAATTCCTTTAATAGCGCCTGTTTCTTGCGTGAACTTTGTGCACGACTCTTGGATAAATCAAAGCCTTCAGATTCCATGAACAAACTGGCTTGATCTTTAGTAACGCGAATCAAACCGATGTCCAGTCTTTTCAATAAATAGACAAAGGAGCGGAGGTTTGCTTGATGGCTTTTGATGGCTTCCTTTGGTAAAGCTATATACACTTTATCACACAGTTTTTGGCGATCAACGGCTTGATAGATTAATTTTAAAGATACTTTTGTTTTCAGTTCTACAGCAACCGTATAATGGTCTTTCACACCAAATACATCAATGTCCTTGATTTCACCTTTCACTTGATACCCTTTAGATTCGAGCAATTTTTTAACAGGTTCGTATAATTCTTTTTCTTCCATAGTGATCACCTGAATTTATTATAATCCATTCTACCGATAAAAAGCCTCCTTAATTAAACCTGTAATTTCTTTAGCATAATGTGTTTATCATCTGTTATTGAAATGTATCTCATCAAAAATTCCTACTTTTATTAGAATGGAAAATGAGAATTTTCTAGCATGTTTTCATAAGAATCCCAATAAAAAGATTATGGTTTACTAGCTTTATTATGAAAAAAAGAGATTTTCAATATCTTCATAGACGGTGAAAATCTCTTTATAATACGTTATTTTAATATGCGTCTTACGATTTTATCAGACATCTTTGAAATCGGATGGTATCGCATTGGTAGGTCCACACGTATCGATCGAATCAAGACTGATTTTTCATGTGTGAATGTATTGAAACTACGGATACCATGGTAGTTACCCATACCACTGTGACCGACCCCACCGAAGCCTAAATAGTGACTAGCAAAATGCATCAAGGTATCGTTCACTGTACCACCACCAAAGCTTAAGGCACCAATGACTTTGTCTTGGAATGCTTTGTTGTTGGTGAATAAGTAGAATGCTAAAGGCTTATCTTTGGTTCTTAGGGTATCAATGACATCATCGATGTTTTGATAATCAATCAGAGGCAATATCGGTCCGAAAATTTCTTCTTGCATGACTTTGGAATCGAATGTGATGTTGTCTAAAATCGTTGGTGCTATTTTGATGCCATCGGTTTTGCCACCTAAGACAATCTGTTCATTTTGGGTGAGTCCCATCAAGCGCTCTACATGTCTTTGACTGATGATTTTTGGATAATGTGCAGCGGCTAAAGGGTCATCTCCATAAAAGGATTTCACTGCTTTTTGGTAGTACTGGATGAAATCCGCTTTTAATTCCGGTCTAATCAAAACATAATCGGGTGCGATACAGGTTTGCCCCGCATTGATGAGTTTACCAAAGGCGATGCGTTTAGCTGTCATTTCGATATCGGTTTCTAAATCGATGATGCATGGGCTTTTGCCACCCAATTCTAATGTGATTGGTGTTAGATTTTCAGATGCTATTTGCATGACCTTCTTACCCACTGGAATGCTACCAGTGAAGAAAATATGGTCCACTTTTTCGTGTAATAATTGTTCTGCCAAGGTTGCACTACCTAAGACCGTTGTCACAAACTGAGGTTCAAATACGCTCTTAAGCATTTCATCGATAACTTTAGCGGTTTGTTCTGAAGATGACGATGGTTTGACAATCGCCGTGTTCCCAGCAGCTAATGCACCCACCAATGGATTGATGGCTAGTTGAAATGGATAATTCCAAGGGGATAAAATCAAAACCGTCCCGAGTGGATCTCGATATAGCATGCTTTTGGCTTTGAATAGTACCAAGGGGGTTTTCACCCTTTTTGGCTTCATCCAATGTTTGAGGTGTTTAATTGCCTCTGTAATCTCACTTAAAACCAAGCCAATCTCTGTTAAAAAAGCTTCTTCCTTGGATTTACCAAGGTCTGCATAGAGTGCTTCATAGATTTTCGGTTCGAAGTTGATAATCGCTTCTTTAAGCGATTTTAATGCCTTAATGCGATGCTCATATGTTTTTGTAACACCTGTATGATAATATGTTTTTTGTTGAGAAACCAACATTGTAAAGTCCATCTTGATCCCGTCCTTTGATGCTATTGTAACATGAAGTATTATGATTGTAATTGCAGATACATACTATTGTACTAAAAATTTCCGCTTAACCACTCAAGAAACCAAAAAAACAATTGGACGATTAATCGTATACCGAAGACACTAAGAAAGATAGCGAAGAATGCGATTCGATAGGCTTTTAATCCGTGTGGGCCTTCTGGCTTTACTTGATCTTCCTTCTCATGAGAAATGGGGTTAAAATAGTCGTCCTCTACAACTGTATTTTTTTCTTTTTTAACACGTTTAGGTTTTGGCTTTTCTTCAGGCATAGTATATGTACTTGAAGTTTGATTTTCAAATGGATCATTTTCAACATCAATAATGGATTCAAACGGGTCCTTTTCTTCACCCATTAAGCTCTTATTTTCATCATCAATCATCCTTAACACCTCCACTTTTTAATAACTTTATTATACACCTTTTCTAGTTCATTTAAAGATTTTTTTTGAATTTTTTTGAATTAACAAATAAAAAAGCACAATCACTGTGCTTTATAAGTCAGATTCTGTTTCATATGGCCAAGTTTGAATACCACCTAAATCATACACCGAAGTATAATTTAATTTCGCCATATGTTCTAATGCTTGATACGACAAAATGCCTTCATTACAGTAGAGTACATAAGTTTGGTATTTATCCGGGTAATCATTCTCCACATTTTTAATCAATTCTTCGATTGGATAATGGACCGCGTTAGGGATTCTTTTTTGATGAAATTCATAAGCGCTTCGCACGTCGATTAAAACGATGTATTCCCCGTCTTCAACTTTTTGAGCGTAGGCTTTTGGCGATAAATCATTGGCGTATTTGCCTTTAAAATGAACTTGGAAAAAGGACATGTTACTCACCTCAACATGATTATAAAACATCCCGTTCTAGACTGGAAATATAATGCTTATTTGGATATTTCTATTTTGTTTAATTATAAGATGAAAACGGCTTAAAATAGCCGTTTTCATCTATATTACTTGGATATTTTTAGTGAGCGTGATGCCTTCAAAGTGTACCAATACTTTGGCTTCTCCCAATCCTTTAGAACGAATGTATATCGCACGAGAGCCAGCATTTAAGTTTGAAATACTTGGACTAATTAATTCAATCGGACCTTCGGTTTGAACCACAAATCCATCCATGGCGAAATCAAGTGTTTGACCACTCGGGTTGGTCTTTCTTACAACTAACCTTAAAACATCATAGGTCTCTGCAATCACCATCGTATCATCGCCTTCAAGATGATATTCTGTTGACTTGAGTGATTCAATGGATTCCTTTAATACACTTATGCCATCGACATAACCTTCAAAGGTATATATCGTTTCTTTTGACCCCCAACCACTGGTGTACTCAAAGAACATTCTGACACCGTCGTTCAAGGATAAATGGTACTTTTTAAGCAGCCATAACATCTGAAGTTGACTCCAAATCGGTAGGTGATTGCCATCCTTTTGAATCTTTCTCAAAATGCGTTTGGTTTTCTCAGCATCTTTTTCTTTCATGTGTTCTTTTTCCATCAACGTTTTTCCAATGAAATCGGAAATAATGATGGGTGGGTGTGGCAGATATTTATAGTGTTCAACGTCAGGATAATACGTATCAATCAACGTATCGTTTCGATAAAGTTTAATGTAATCCACATTCGTAAATACCACGACTTTTTCTAAAAAACCACCTGCATATTCACCATTTTGCATGGTCGATGTGATTTTCATGAATGGGGTATTCATGTGTTGAGATTGATACCCATAGGCAGCGAGTTTTGGTAATCGGTCCATGTCTAAGACCCCATGATAACAAATTTTATCCCCTGAACCAAATTCTTTGTGGGTGTTGTAGTCACTCATACACCAACCGATGGCTCCCGCAACAGGTTCATTTGGATTTAAAGCCGCATTCAAGACATTCATGTGTCTAAGCGCGTGGTCAACGCGTTTAGATTCTGGATCGAACTTTTTGGTTGGAAACATATGGCCATTGTGTTCTGTGACCAAATATGGGACTGCTTTGGTGATTTTAGATTTTGGTAAGATACCTGCATTGTTGCCTGTATGTGAAAAATCGTTATAGGTATAAACATCTTCTAAGAACTCTGATTTCGCGAAATTTCTGACCCCACCGGTAGGTCTACTCGGATCCAGTCTTCTCGCTAGTTCATTGGAACGGGTATAGAAATCATGGTGGTCTGGTGATTCATTGATCCTGACACCCCAGAGGATAATCGATGGGTGATTACGATCCCTCAGAATCATTTCCTCTAATGACTGTAGAGCGTTGTGAATGAATTTTTCTTGCCCGATGTGTTGCCACCCAGGGAGTTCTTCAAACAACAATAAACCAATCTCGTCACAACGTTCGATGAAATGTTTAGATGGTGGGTAGTGTGAAGAACGTACGATGTTCAATCCCAGTTCATATTTTAATATGTCTGCGTCTTTTTGTTGAAGACGTTTGGGCATCGCATACCCCACATATGGGTAACTTTGATGACGATTTAAACCCCTGAGTTTTAATAATCTGCCATTTAGATAGAACCCTTCCGGTTTGAACTCAAAGCTTCTAAAACCAAATCGAGTAGCCACCTCATCCGTCTCTACCATTGTTTTTAATGTATACAGATTTGGGGTATCCAAATCCCACAATAGCACTCGTTCGGGTTGATGTTTGATGATGTGTTTGGTATTTTTGGGTAGTGTCACTTCATAAACCATTTGACCTTTCGGATCGATGAGTTGAACCTGTAGGCTTGCTTCGAGTGACAGCGTTACTTCCGCGGTAAAAATGGAACGTTCAGACTGAATGTAGACATCTTGAATATGGATGGGGTCTTTCAGGATAAGGGCGACTTCACGGTATATTCCGACATAACCTAAATAATCCACTACCCCACCAAATGGGGGTGTGTCTGGGTCTTCAATCCCATCGACAACAACAAAAAGTTGATTCATTTCACCATAAACAACATAATCATTTAAAATGGCTTCAAATGGCGTATATCCGCCAATATGTTTTGTAACAAAGCGACCATTCAAATAGACACTGGCTTGATGAGCAACCCCTTCAAAACGTATCGAGATGATTTTTCCTTCAAGGGTGGATTCAATGAAAAATTCTTTATGATAACTAAAGACTTGTTGGGTGATGGTTTCATCAAAATAGTGATAAGGTAACTTTACCCCTTCGTGAGGAATGGATACCAAAATGGATTGTGTTGGATCAAAGGTTTCGATGTCTTTTAAATCAAATGGTTTAAAATACCAACCATCATTCATGTGTCTAATTTCTCTCACTGACGTCACCTACTTTTCGGATGATGTATAGCTGTGAACCAAAGTCACCAAGGATTCTGGTTTGATCGTTATAGTACGTACCACTGAATTGTTGTTTGAGTGGCATACCTTGCATAAGTACTGATCCTGATGTGGTATAGGACTCTGTGGCGTTATTCAACTGAATGTATTTTGAAATGGTATGCATGATGACTCCATTAGGATTGAGTTTGATAGGTAATGCATGCGCAATCAAATGACCAAAGCGACCAATCGGTAGTGTTTGTTGGATCGATGTAATCTCGTAAATGGCATTCGGATTTAAATCTTTGACGGATAGCACATCTGGATTTGGCGATGCGTGGTATAAGGTTTGGTAAAAACCTACAATGTGTGTATCGACTAAAGAGACTTGCCAAAGTTTTAAATTGTCTCTGATCGTGTTATATCGTTTGAATGTCCCTTGTTGAAACACATTTTGATAGGACTTATACAGCACGATTTGACGTTTAATTTCCTTGAGTTCTGCTCTAGTTAAATATTTTAAATTTAATTCATACCCAAGACAGCCCATGGCAGCGACATTGAACCGTGTGGATAACGGTGTATTTCTTAGGGTTTGTGCATGAGGTGCCAACGATACATGACAACTGATTGTGGATGGTGGATAAAAATAGGATAACCCTTCTTGAATATCGAGTCTTTCAATCGGGTCAGTGTTGTCAGAGGCCCAAATATATGGGGTATAGGATAACATCCCTAAATCAAAACGATTTCCACCACTTGAACAAGATTCAATCCAAAGGTCTGGATACTTTTGTCGTAGTGTATTTAATATATCATAAAGCCCAAGGATGTAGTCAGAATAGAATGTGCCTGGGTTTTTGATGGCGTAAGATGTCGCGTCTGTGATGTGTCGATTCATGTCCCATTTGATGTAATCCAATTTTGTGGATTCAATGATTTTGGACATTTCACTCACAATATATGTTCTCACATCGGGGTTGCATAAATCTAAGACCCATTGGTTACGTCCTAAGGCAGGGGTTCTACCTTCTATATGAATGGCCCATTCTGGGTGTGTTCGATATAAATCACTGTTCGGTGAAATCATTTCTGGTTCAAACCACAAACCAAACTGTAATCCCAATTTATGAATCGCGTTGGCTAATTTTGTTAAACCACCTGGAAGTTTTTTGAGGTTGACATGATAATCACCTAAAGATGAGGTGTCATCGTTCCGTTTGCCAAACCACCCATCATCGAGTACAAATAACTCGACGCCAAGTTGTTTCGCTTTTTTGGCTAGCTTTAAAAGTTTGCTTGCTGTAAAGTCAAAAAAGAAGGCTTCCCAACTATTGATGACAACCGGTTTTAGTTTGTGTTTGAATTGCCTGGGTGTGATGTGTTTTTGAACAAAGTCATGAAAGTTTTTTGATAACCCATTGAAGCCTTGTTTTGAAAAAGATAGAATGGCTTCTGGTGTTTCAAATTGATGGTTTTTCTCTAATGGATAATGGAATGCTTGTGGGTGAATCCCGTTCATAATTCTCATGATGCCGTGATTTGAGACATGCACTGCTTGATAATGATTACCACTATAAATGAGGTTAAAACCATAACAAGCACCATAGTCTTCATGGGTACCTTTTTTGTATACCATGAATCCAGGGTTGACACGATTGGAGGATGCGCCTGTGGTCGATTCATGGATATAGGTACCTACCAATAGAGGTCTAATCTCTTTATGGGTTTCTTTGATCCAACCCCCTTGTAAAGTCATCAATTCGTAGTCCATTTCTGGGATATCAATCATCATCGACATCACCTTGCGTAAATGAATGGTTTCATCTTTATTATCGATGATCATTCTACGACCAATGATGTTCGTTGAAGCGTATATGGTATAAATCAGTTGGATTTCGACATTGAACTTGGTGTCTTTCAGTGTGATGATTAAGGATTCAATGTCATCTGCGGATTTACCAACCGGTAAAACACCAGAAGGCACAATCCCTAAAACAACTTCGTGTTTTTGATAGATGAAATCCGTAACAAATGTTTGATCGGGCATTTGGATTTCAAGCGGGGTTAATCTAAAATCGCCTTTGCCAAACTCCGACATTTCGAGCGGTAAGAAGTCCAAGTTGGTTTGTTGATTGTTTTGTTCATAGAGGATTGCACTGCCGAGGCCTGCGGTGGGCTTAAAATGCAAGGCAGAAAAATCACCATCAGGGATAGCTTCTCCAAAGTATAAATGCTCCAACTTACTGGTTGGTGTCACTGAAAAAACATAACTCAATGTGTCTGTTTTTAAGTGAAAGTAAGGGTAATTAATTAAAATCATTTGCCATCTCCCCATTTCTATATATCGATTGTCTAGTTTAATTATAACGCAATTTGATTGAATCAAAAAAAAGAAAAAGCAGATATTACTCTGCTTTAGGCTCAACTTTCATTATGGCGTTGAATAAAACTTTAAAATCCATTTTACTAAGAATTTTTGGTACAGGGTAAAGCGGATTAGATTCCTTATAAGCATTTCGAATCATCGCTTCCACATCTTGTTTATGGGGTACTTCGATTTGAGTTGGTATCCCAAAATAGGCATTCAGTTTTTCAATCCAGTCGATGAAAGCTTTCATCTTCATCCCATTCGATACATTGGTATCTGTGAGTTTAAGTAAATCGGATAGTTTCGCTAGTTTGGATTCTGCTGTTTTACCATAAAATTTTAATACATGTGGCATGATGATGGCATTCGCATACCCATGAGGTACTTGATAAAATCCACCAAAGGTGTGCGCGATTGCATGGATGTTACCAACATAGGCTCTAGTAAATGCAGCCCCAGCCTGGAATGAAGCTTTAAGCATGCCTGCTCTCGCAACCAAATCGTGGGGTTCATCGACGCTATTCTTTAAGTGTTTTTGAATGCCTAGAATGGCTTCTTCCGCCATCTTATTGGTGTATTTTGTACCCCCATGTCCAATATAAGCCTCTACAGCATGGGTTAATGCATCCATGCCTGTGGTTGCAGTAAAGAATTTCGGTAAGTTTTTAATCAGTTTAGGCTCTAATACGGCCACTTTAGGCATAATGTTCAAATCACTAATTGCATATTTTTCATGTGTATCTGGATTAGAAATTACAGTTGCTATGGTGGTTTCACTCCCCGTACCAGCGGTGGTTGGTATCGCAATCAGATACGGTAATTTTTTTCTCACTTTTAAAATCCCCTTCATCTTGTGAAGTGGTGTGTTTGGTTTTATAACTCGAATACCGACGGCTTTTGCAGCGTCTATCGCTGAGCCACCACCTAACGCAATCAAAGCGTCACAACCCATACTTAAATACTGTTTATATGCTTTTTCAATGGCTTGAACAGTTGGATTGGCGGGTGTTTCATCAAATATAGTAAACTGAATAGAATCCATTTGTATCACTTTTAGTACTTCTTCTAATAGACCTGCTTTTTGAATGCCTTTGTCGGTAACGATGAGGTAATGCTTATATGGTAAAGTGGTTAACTGTTTTTTGAGTAGGAGTAGACTGTCTGGTCCTTCTAAAACGATGGGTTGTTTCCATGGTAAGACTTTTGAAACCCATTTGAGGACAAATTGAACGATTCGAAACAATACTTTCATGAATCTTTCACCTCTTTATATCGTTATTATATCACATGGACATGTCTGTTTTTGTAAAAGTGTCTTTTAGGTGTTATAATCATCCTAAGGATGTGATATAGATGAAACTTATAGTTTTATTGATTATTATGGTCGTATTTGTATTCGATACAACCATTTCTGTTTTAAACTATCGTAATCGTAAGGCTTTAATGCCCGAGTCAGTAGAAGATATTTATGATCCAGAGAAATACCAAACATGGTTGAAGTATAACATGGCAAATTTCAAGTTTGGTATGATTACATCGGTGATTTCTACCCTACTTCTTTTACTATTTTTGTCATTCAATTTCTTTGGTTGGTTAGAAGGTGCTGTTAATGATTTAACCGCTTCATTAACGCTTCAAACTCTGCTCTTCATGTTCGTGTTTTATGTCATTACACTCTTGATTAACCTTCCCCTTAAATACTATCAAATATTTAAAATTGAAGCCACATTTGGATTCAACAAAATGACCCCTAAGTTATTTTGGATTGATACCTTAAAAGGTTTTATATTGACCATCGTATTGGGTGGCGGTTTGATTGCGTTACTGCATTTCATATTTAGACAATTTGAAGACAATATGCTTTGGTTCATGTTGTTTAGCTATATCTCTTTGGCAATCATATTGGTTCTCATCTACTTCTTACAAAAATATTTCATGCGCTGGTTTAATAAGATTGAACCGATGGCAGATAGTCCATTAAAATCGGAAATCGATGCACTTGGTGCTAAATTAGGGTTTGAAGTGAAGAAAATATTCGTTCTCGACGCTTCGAAACGTTCGACTAAACTCAATGCCTACTTCAGTGGCTTAGGCAAACAAAAGGAAGTTGTTTTGTTCGATACGTTGATTGAAAAAATGTCTTCTGAAGAAATTTTGGCTGTGCTTGCCCATGAACTTGGTCACGCAACTCACAAAGATACGACCAAAGGGTTATTCAGAACTCTTTTGTTGTTATTAGTCTATGTAGGCTTATTGACATTCATATTATTAACACCAAGTTTATTTACTGCATTTGGATTAACCGGTGTTCATTTTGGATTCACAATCATTTTGATGATGGTTTTATTAGAACCGGTGGAAATTCCAATCAGCATTTATATGAATTACGCTTCGAGAAAAGCTGAATTCCAAGCGGATGGTTTCGCAGCGAAAAATACGTCTAAAGACGCGATGGTTTCAGCATTAAAGAAATTGACCATTGAAAACTTCGCCAACTTAACCCCTCATCCGCTTTATGTGTTCATCCATTATAGTCATCCACCAATCTCACAAAGAATTGAATCAATTCTAGCAGAAAACTAAGAAAAAGGCACTCCATTGAGTGCCATTTTTTTTAGGATTGGTATTTTCCAAATAGTTTTTTGAAGACCCACATCGCACCTAACGATAACCAAACCGTTAAGATAAAGTAGCGGAAACCATCTAAAACTAAATCCAATTGAGTTAAGTTCAAATCGTCATTGCCACTATATGGGAAGACCAATTTTAGACCTTCTTTGAGTAATAACGCAACAATAATCCCAATCGCATATTTCGCAATTTGAATTTTCAATGGGGCTTTGACTTCATATTTGACATATCTGAGTTCTAAATCATAGCCTAACGTTAAACCAATCATCGAAGCGATAGCCACATAATAGTTTTTATCAACGATGAAGAACGCGCCTAAAATCATCAAAGGTATTAAGTAATAAACCAATTTTATTGGGTTAATTTTGACTTTAGGAGCTAGGTAAATAAATGCGTAATAAACCAATACCGATACTGCAAGACCAGCGATCACATCGGTTAGATAATGTTGACCTAGATATACTCTCGCAATCATGACCAACACTACGATGGTAATCAATAATGTTCTCACCCATTTTTTTAGTGAACCATAACGTTCATTGAGGACCAATGCCATCGCACCAGCATTTTGTGCATGTCCGGATGGGAAAGAATAGCCATAAGTTGGTTCGGTCACCGAATCAACCGAAGGTAATGTATAAGGTCTTGGACGCTTAATTAGATTTTTAAGGGTATCATTCACAGCGACTGAGGTTAAGAAAATCATCATGAAGCGATAGCCATAATGCTTATTGACGATCCACCATAAAATTGAAGCCACAACAAGAAATACCAATTCATCGCCAAATTCATTGAAAATTAGGAAGAAAAAATCCAGAAAATCACTCCTAAAACTTTGGAAAAACTCTACAATACTTAAGTCCATATATGTTCTCCTTATTTATCTTATTTATAGCATAACATATTTACTTTTAAGTTCAAACCATTTGCTTTTAATTGAAAAAAAAGATATCCTGGCTTTACGCCAAAGGATACCCATTTTCATTTAAATTATAAGAAAAACATACATTTACATACATTGGTTGGACAAGTACGTCGTATTTTGGATTTAACAACCCATAATAATCATATCGACGCATCAAGACATACCCATCTGATCCCTGATAGAGTGATTGATATACATAATCAATCACCACTTCATTTTTTGAATTGATCATACCGCTAGCGTTGTACTCACGATTCCCGGTAATGAACAAATCATCAGAAACCACTTGAAAAACATTGCCAGAATCGAGGACTATTTCTTTTTCGTCGATATAGATGTGTTGCATATTATTGGTACTGGTTTGAAGTATATAGTGATCTTCATAATCGATGGTGGTTCGATAAAGTTGACCTTCATTGACTTTACTGGTGATGACCTCACCATTGGATTTGTAATATAAAAATGTGTCAACACCATTCAGAATCGCATGCACATAATAACCATCAACATCATTGATATCATCGAAGACTGTATCAACAAACAATGTGCCATCGGATTTGTACAAATAACTGCCTGATGTTGTAGTTACGCCATAAATCGGGCAACTACCTTTGATGCTAACGACATTATCGATGATTTTGTTGTTCAGTTTATCAATTAAGTAGAATTGGTGTATTGTCCCCTCTAAAATCGTGACTATCGACTTATCATCACAATTGAAGTCACTCACACCACGATATTGATAATCAATCATAAGCTCGTTTTTTCGATTGATGTATCCAAAGAGATTGGCATTGGATACTGCTGCGTAACCATTTGAAAATGGTTTGGCTTTTTCATAACTAGGTTCTATGACGATTTGACCTTCTGTATTGATATAACCGTATTGATCATCTTGTTTAACAACGGCCAATTCTTCGGAAAAAGGTTGGATTTCATCATAAATGAGATCGATGATCTTTTTCCCATCGATACCAAGAAGGCCATATTTTCCATTGTCTTCAACAATGAAGAGCATTGTTTGATCATCTCGATAAATGCTGTTATAACCTTGTTCAAGGATGAATTCTCCTTGTTTATTGATGAGATTGGCTCGGTTTTGATCATCAAGAACAATGGCTAAACCTTGATAAAAAGCGGTTGCGCCATAGAATTGATACGGAATAACGAGATTGCCTTTGGTGTCAATATACCCCCATGTTGTCCCACTGCCTGTGGTAACTGCCAACAAATCTTCTTTAAAGATATCGTGACTTTCATCCACCGGATTTTGCTCACATCCGGTTAACAATAATAACAATAATACGAAGATAAGTATCTTTTTCAATGAATATCACTTCCTTATTAATTTTTATAATACCACTTAGAGTTTACAATTTCTATCATTAATTAACATTTTATTTTTAATCTATTGTTCTGTGAAACATTGATTATTGAATCAAAATACTATATAGTAAAGTCAAGAGGTGGTATATGATGATAAAATGGCTTAAGATTATTGGTATCTCGTTTTTAGTGTTACTAGTCGTCTTTATTTTGGTGTTTTATCGACGTGACTTGAGTGAAACACATGTAAAAGCCGACTATTTAACGGAGTATTCTCACCTGATCAACCTTGAAATAGAATCTCTTGAGGGTACACCTTTAGAAATTGATATTCATTACATGGACATGGGTGAATCCACCGATCCAGTCATCTTGCTTTTCCATGGTGCATTTTCCTCCTCACACACTTTCATCCCTTGGGCAGAATCGTTAGTTGAGGTGGGTTATCGCGTCTTATTGATGGACTTGCCATATTTTGGACTATCGGGTGCATTCGAAGACGATGTGACCTCATATCGTCGGAGCGCAGCGGTAGCGTTTGAACTGTTAGAAGCGTTATCGATTGATGCAGTTCATATCGGTGGTAACTCTTTAGGGGGTGCTGTCGCATGGTATTTTGCTGGTGAATACCCTTTAAAAACCAATTCTTTGATATTGATTGATGCCGTACCACCAAACCTCGATACGCGTAATGGCAATGGATTCTTGAGAAACCCATGGGTTGCAGGTATTGTCAGTCAGTTCACCCCAAGATTCTTGTTAAAACAAATCCTTAGGAGTGCTTACGGGGATATTTCAAAATTGGATGATGAAACGATTGATCGCTACTACAATATACTAAGAAAAAAAGATACCAGAAAACACATCTTAACAACGACTCAAGAAGATATCGAATATGACGTCGAAAGACTTGAAATGATCACTGCACCTACTTATGTCATGTGGGGTGCAAAGGATACATGGATTTCGGAAATATACAGTGTCATTTTCGTACTTTCCATGGATATCAGTAATGAAAATACCATCACTTTACAAGGTGTAGGGCATTTACCGATGGAGGAAGCACCAAATTCTGTCAGTTATTACATTGAATTTTTAGATCGAATCGATTAATTTTTTATTACAATCATTTTTAATAAGCAATAAACAATACATTCATCCTGTATTTGTGCTACAATAACCACACTAAAGGAGGACTATCAATGTCATTATTCATCACTATTTTAGGTATTTTAGCAGCCGTATTCTTCGTTTTAGCAGCAACCAATGGTTTAAAACCTTACATCAAACACCCATTGGTATTGAAGATTGCAAAACAACACCGTTTGTTTGGGATGGCAGCAGCGTTTACAGCACTTGTCCATATGGTGGTTGCATTAAGCAATGGTCAATTACGCATCACAGGTGGTTTGGCTTTATTAGGCATCATGACCACTGGTATGCTTGGGATGTTATTCTTTGAGAAGAAATCCAAAGCTTTATACATTGCTCACCGTATTGCAGGCCCAGTCACTTTCGTTTTAATCCTCATTCACATCATTTTAAATAGCAATTACTAAAAAAAGACCCATTGTATGGGATCCCTTGATTTACCAATATCGTTTGGATGGGGATTTTCATACTTGAGGGTCTTTTTTATTTTATTTAAATTTATTCGCCTAAGCCACTTTCAATCAACGCACATAAGGTTTCGACGGCATTTACTTCATCTTCACCTTCTGCTTGAAGTTCTACCAAAGTATCTCTCTTTATCCCTAACGATAATAGAAAAATAATGGATTTCGCATTGACAAGTTTTGCTGGATTATCAGTTTTCATGATTTTGATGGTGGACTTGAAGGTATTCGCTACTTTAACGAATTCAGCCCCTGGTCTAGCATGTAAACCCGATGGGTTGGTTACTAAGACTTGTTTTTTAGTCATGTGATGCCTCCTGTAATGTTTTTTGTACGAGTTCAATGACTTCTTTTTCTGTTTCTAAAGTCACTGCTTTTTGAGCCAACGATTTGAATGTATCCATGGTATGGTGCACAATTAAATGTTTAATCGGTGCGAGTGAACTCTTGCTCATGGATAGTTTCTTCATGCCTAATCCCATTAATATCGGTGCAGCAATCAGGTCACCACCGAGTTCTCCACATACCGAGATGGGTTTACCTGCGGCGTTAAAACCATCAATGGCCATTTTCAGTATACGAATCATACTAGGTGAGTAACTTTGATAATAGCTAGATACCAGTGGATTCATACGATCGACTGCCGATAAGTATTGGCATAAATCGTTAGTACCGATGCTTGCGAAATCAACGGCTTTCGCAACATGATCAATCACCAATATGATTGATGGAATCTCAATCATGACACCAATCTTCACGTCTTTAGAATAAGGTATCTGTTGTGAATCCAGGTCTGATTTGACTTCTTCGATGACTGATTTGATCTTATGAATATCATCCATCGAACCCACCATGGGAAACATTAACCATAAATTACCATGCACGCTCGCACGATAAGCCGCTTTTAATTGGGTCTTAAAGATATCCAAATGTGCGAAACATAGTCTGACTGCTCTTAAGCCTAAAAATGGATTCTCTTCTTTTGGCAATGCCATATAGGATAGTGTTTTGTCACCACCAATATCCAAGGTTCTTAAGATAACAGGTTTACCTTTGAAACCTTCTAGTGCACGTTTGTAAACTTCATATTGTTCATCTTCTGTAGGTAAATGCGTGTTTTCCATGTAGAGAAATTCGCTTCTAAATAAGCCTATCCCATCGACATAAGGTTCTAAAGCAATCTCTTCTTTGGATGCGGAACCAATATTCAAAGTGACATCCACTTTAATGCCATCTTTGGTAATAGGGGTTTTGTCCAAATACGTTTTCAAAATGTTTTGTTGCTCAAGATGTCGTTTTTTGCGTTCGATATAGTTTTGAATAACCGCATCCGTTGGATTTAAAATGAGTTCATTGCTCAATGCGTCCACAATGAGGGTATCCCCATCATTGTAGGTTTTCATCGCGTCTTTAACCCCTAAAATAGCTGGGATTTGATAACTCTTCGCGATGATGGCTGTATGTGAGGTTGGACCACCGACTTCCGTCACAATGGCTTCCACCATGTTACGGTCTAAGGTTGCCGTGTCAGATGGGTATAAATCGAGTGCAACCACAATGGTTTTTTCAAACAATCTGGATAAGTTTTTTTCAGGTACATGATAAGCAATTCTTAACAATCTATTTTTAACATCTTTTAAATCGGCGATACGTTCTCTGATGAGATCATCATCTACCGTCTCAAGCATTTCAATGAACATTTTATACGCTTCATCGATGGCGTAAATGTGTCCGTAGTGTTCGGTTTTGATAAAGTTTTCAATCGTTTCGGCCATCGCGACATCGTTGATGATTTCTAAATGGGCTTCAAAGATTTTATGTTTTTCATCCTGTTTCGATATTAATAGCTGGACGATTTGTTCAATTTCTTGATTCGCTTTGGCTTGAATATCAAGATAGTCTTGATAGGTTTGTTCCACCATTGTATCTTCAATGATGGTTGGTTCAACTTGAGGTATGAATTGTTGGTAAATCAATACTTTTCCAATACCAATGCCTTTTGATACCGCATGTCCTTTTTCCATTATTCAAGCACCCCTTCGATGTGTTTTCTTAAAAATTGACTGGCTTGTGATAATCGTGTTTCCCAATCTTCATTTCCAGTATACCAAAATTCGCCGACAAATAGTCTCACACCACAATCAGCCAATGCTTGAATGCACACAGGATAATTGGTGTGTCCTTCACCAAAATTGAGGTTTCTAAAGATGTTTGGTTTGGTTTCTTTTAAGTGACCGGCAACGATGTGTCCTTTACCAAAAATGATGTCTTTTGTTACCAAATCGGCTTGTCCTTGTTGGGCATTGGTTAAATTACCCACATCAGGATAAATTTTTAAATAAGGGCTGTCTATTAATTGGACGTAATACATCGCTTTCTCAACGGTGTTCATGAATGGGGTCTCCATCGTTTCGAAAGCGAGTATTACACCGTAAGTTGACGCCATAATAATCGATTGTTTTAAACCTTCGATGAAATAAGCTTTGGTTTGTTCATTCGAAGGCAAATAATACTCATCATAACCTGCAATTTGGATGTATCTTACACCCAACTTATGAGCTAAAATGATGGCTTTTTCCATGATTTTCAAACTGGCTTCACGGATTGCTTTGGATTCTGAACCTAGTGGATATTTTCTGTGACCCGATAAGCAAATGGATTGAATGAAGCAATCTTCACTCCTTAGGGTTTCTTTGATGATATCAATAGAGGTGTCATCCCAATCCAAACGGGCCAATTTTTCATTGGTTTCGTCGATCGATAACTCAATGAAATCAAACCCATGTTTTTTGGTTAATTGGATTTTTTGATGAAAACTCAATGTGTTCGGCATCGCCTTTTCATAGAGACCTAACTGATACGTTTTCATTTCTTTTGACCATAGTAAGCATTTTTACCATGCTTACGATTGTAGTGTTTATCAAGTAGATATTGTGGGATTGGATTTGCGGTTGGATTCAAAGTTAACGTGAGATAGTTCATTTTCGCTACCTCTTCTAAGACCACAGCGTTATGAACGGCTTGGTCTGCACTCTTACCAAATGTGAAGACGCCATGACCTTTGAGTAGGATACCAGGGGTGGCGAGAATGTCTTTATCCTCAAATATTTGGACAATCAATTTGCCTGTATATTGTTCATAATCCACATCAATTTCAGATTGGTGCAAAATTCTCGCACAAGGGACAGTGCCATAAAAATAGTCTGCATGTGTGGTACCAAAGGCTTCAATGGTTTTGCCTGCTTGTGCAAACGCAGTAGCGTAAGTGCTGTGAACATGGCAAATGCCTTTCACTTGTGGGTAGGCTTTATACACTTCTAAATGGGTCTTGGTATCCGATGAAGGATTATAAGTACCTTCGATGATATGTCCATCGAGGTCTAATACCACCATATTGTTTTCGGTCAAATCGTCATAATTCACACCGGACGGTTTGATGACGATGTAGCCCGTTTCTGGATCTCTTTCGGAAACATTGCCCCAGGTGAACTTCACCAGTTCATGCTTAGGCAGTGCTTGGTTCGCTTTTAATACATTCGCTTTTGTGTTTTGAAGCATTGAGATCCCTCCTATTTCTTAACGTAATAAATCGCGGCTTGATGAATCGTATTGTTCGCTGACAAAATGATGTCATGGTCTTTCAAATTAATGACAGTGAGGTTAGCTGGTCCAATTTCACGATCGATTTCATGTAACTCATAAGCTTGTTTTTCAAGGTTATAATCGATATAAAACATTTCTTTATTTAAACGTCTAATTCCACAAACAAAGGCTGGTTTGTCACGAAGGGTTGTCCCACACAATGCATGGGCAAATTCGAGGGGTCTTTCCACTTGATAGACTTGTTCATATTGTCCATTGATTATCTTGTACATGACCATGATGTTACCGTGAAATGGCTCAATGGAGATAATTTCAGGTATACCATCAAAATCGATATCGAGTACTGCTACATCGGAAATGGGTTTTTGAATCAAGTGATGATGGGTCCAAGATTCACCTTCTTTTTGAGGTGGTATAAATACGAAAAGCCCTTCATCGGATGCAATCCAAGCCGCATCTTTACCTTCATATGGGGCGGCATAATACCCATGGTTATGGGTTAAGTTTTCTAAAATAGGGGTAACAGTCATGCCTTTAGATAAGTCTTTTGGTAAGACACCGACAAACACTTTTCCTGGGTCTGACCAGTCTTCACGTTCTTTCTTTGAAGAACATAGGGTCGCACCAATAAAATAGTGTGTATCACCAACCGTAATCAAATCAAAACGGTGAAGATAAGGTAATTGAATGAAATCTCTAACGACAAATTCACCCGCTTCTTTCTTCACATGGACTACTTTCGCTGTAGCCGCGTTAAAGCCTGGAAAGAAGTTCCTAACGGCTAAAAATTCGCCGTTGGTATTTGGAATTGGAACAATCGACATTGTACCGCCTTGGTCAGCCCAAAGGGTGGTTCTCTTTTCAAAGTGTTCACCGCTGTACATGATACATTTGCCATCGATGGCTTCGCTCGCCACAATCAAATGTAATTCATTGTCAACAGTGACATGGCCTACGGCATAGGCACGGTAAAATTCATCGAGTACTACTTTTTCAAAACGCATGGTTTGATCCTCCATTAGTAAATTTTTTAAGGCGAATGAGACACCTTGTTGTTGATTGGTTTTGGTAATAAATGTGGCTTTGTTTTTCAATGATTCGATGGCGTTTCCCATCGCGACTTTGATTCTCGCATGTTCAAAAAGAGATAAATCATTGTCATAATCACCAAAGGTTAACACTTCTTGAGGTCGAACATTTAAGTGAAACATCAAGCGTTGTAAGGCATGACCTTTGGAAATATCTTGATTAGAGATATCCAAAAGGTTCTTATCCGATACGGTACAAGCCAGTGTCGTTTCTGATTCAATGAAAGCTTGAACCATCTCGCGTTTGGATGGGTCAGTCTCATGAATAAGAATTTTTTCAATCTGATTGTCGATGGGCTTTAATGCTTCATACCCGCGGATTTGAATCCGGTTCAAATGTTGTTGTGACGCTAGATGATTGTAGATAACGAATCGTTCACGTCGGATGCTTTCCTTTGGAAAGTAACAGGCTTCTCTTGAAAGCAAATTGCATTCAATTTTGTGCTTTAAACAAAAGTCTAATACTTGATATACTGCTTCATCATCCATGATGCTTTTGAATAGGGTTTTGTGTTCGATGATGTCATCAATGGCTGCACCATTGGATGAAATCACATAGCGAACCCCTTTGAGTTGGTTATAATAAGTCTCTAGCATTGTAAAAATACGACCAGAGGCGATGACAATGGTTTTCCCTTGATTGGCTAATTTTGTGATGATATCGATGTCTTGTTCATGGATGGTTTGATCGGGTGATAACAAGGTGCCATCCATATCTGTAACGATGAGTTTGATGTTCTTGATTGCATTCATGGTGTTCTCCAAAGGGTATTTAAAGTAAACCTGTGGATGCCAGTACTCTGACACCCACAGGCATGCTTTTAATGTTTATTTTTTAGCGTACTTTTCAACGAGTCCAGCTTGAATGACTTTTTCTTTGCATTCAGCTTCAGACATGACATTGCGTAATCCGATGACCACTTTCCCCGCTTTCGTCGCATGATCAAACATGCTTAGAAAGTTCAGTGGACAGAAAACCAAGTCATATGAAGTTGCAGCGCTTTTCCCTTCAGAAATTGAACAGTGATGAATGTTGTAGACAGGGATACCAAGTTGCTTCAACACTTTTTCTACCGTTAATTTCATCAACAGGGACGTTCCTGCACCATTGGCACACGAGACTAAAACTTTTAACATAACAATTCTCCTTCTTTCGTTTTGGGTTTATTAAGCTTGTGCTTTATTTTGTTTGTATTGTTCGTAATCGTCAGTAACTAAGAAGTAGTTCTTCTTGTCTGCACGATATTGAAGTTGTGGAATGAGTACGAGGATTGCGATGATGATTGCAACACCAGCGTAGCTTAAGAACTTCATAAGTGCTGTGAATACTGGCCATACAACTGCCCAGTCCCACATACCTAGGTATCCACCGTATGCAGCCATGCCGACCCAACCAGCGATTAAAGCAGATCCGAAGACTTGCATCAAACCAGCTAAGAATGGGAACAACATTGCAGCGCGTACGCCACCTTTATTGTTGGCGAATACAGCGATGGTTGCGTTATCGAAGAATACTGGAACGAACCCTGCGATAACCAATACTGGGCTCTTAAGTAAGATCAATGAACCGATAGCCAAGAATTGACCAAGGGCACCGAATAAGAAACCTAGTGTTACAGCATTTGGAGAACCGAAACCATAAGAAACGGCGCAGTCTACACCTGGAACAGCCCCTGGTAATAGTCTTTGTGAAATACCTCTGAAGGATGCAGAAAGTTCAGTAACGAAGGTTCTAACACCTAATTGAAGGATCGCTAGATATACTGCGAAGTTTAATGATGTGGTTAAGATGTAGAAGAAGAATGATTTACTTGCTGTTAAGAATCCAGCTTCAACCAAATAATCTTTACCTAAAATTAATAGGATTGTACCGAAGAATAATGTCATCAAGATTGAAGTTGCAACGATGTTTTCGTTGAAAATGGATAAGAATCCAGGGAACTTCATATCTTCTAACTTCTTAGATGGTCCACGTTTGCCACTATTCATCTTTTCAGCTAACCAAGAGAATAATGCTAAACCGAACATTTGTTGATGGGCGATAGAGAAACCAGCGCCATCGGTTAAATCTTGAGTAATACGAACGGTTAAGTTAGTACCAACTGCCCAATATAAACCTAAGATTAGACCCATGATTAAAAGAATCCATGTATCGTTTAATGCTGGGAATGCGAATAAGATTAACCAGAAGGCTGTAGAAGCTTGTTGAACTTGTACGTGACCTGTGGTGAAAATAGCTCTCATCTTAGTCCATCTCTTTAATGCCACCAATAAGATGTTAAAAATGAAGGCGATGAGCAATAACAACATGACTGATGCAAATGCCCTACCGAATACTTCTTCTACCCCTGCGGTTACCGCATTTTGTCCGAAGTAAGGGTCAATAACCATCGCGTCTAGATTGAAGCGACCTTTTAAACCTACTAAAATCGGTCTAAAGTTACCAACGAGTCCGCCTGAACCAACGATTAAAATTAAATAACCGACGGTTGCTTTTACGAAACCTGAAAGAACTTCATACCATGGTCTTCTGAGCAAGACGTAACCGACCACAACGATCAACCCGATAAAGTACGCAGGTTGTGTTAAGATGTTCGCTGCAAAGAATTCCCAAATCTTTTGCAAAAACTCTAAAACTTGATCCATATCTTTTCTCCTTTTTCTATTTCATCACAGTGAGGGCTTGTAAATCCTCGACTGATTTGACCTGTAGTAATGCTTCTAGCAACGCTTCATCCGTAAGCATTTCAAACAAGGCTTGCATGTTTTCCACATGCTCATCTTTGTTCGCAGCTGCTAGGGTGAAAAATACCTTTGCGTCTTTGGATGGGTCATTCGGATCGAATGAAACTGGCTTTTCTAGTTTCATAAATCCGATGGCTGTTCCATTTACACCTTCTGCATTCTCGGTGGAATGCGGCATCGCATAGTTTTCGAACAATACGATGTAAGGACCATATTTATTGACACACTCGATGATGAGTTCTGCATAACGTTTATCTACTGTACCATCCGCTTCTAACGGTTTGCAGCTCATTCGGATGGCTTCCTGCCAGGAATCTACCGAATCGAGGAATAAATAGTGGTTTTTTTCGATGATTTTCTTTAATAACATGCGCGTTTCTATAATAAGGACTTGAATGGGATGTTTTGTTCGTTTTCGAACGCATCCTCAAATCCACGTCTGTGATGGTACTCACGGTCATTTTGATCGGTTGGGAAGGTGAACTTACCACCAACTTGCCAAATGAATGGTTTGAACTTGTATTTCAAGACATCTTTTTTCATGTCATATACTGCTAAGATTTCTTTTGGATCTGCCATGAAGTTTGACCAAATATCATAATGGAGTGGAATCAATACTTTGGATTGTAATGCTTCTGCCATTCTGAGTAAGTCCACTGAAGTTTGTTTATCGGCGATACCCACTGGGTTTTCACCAAACGCACCGAAGCATACGTCGATTTTATGTTTTTTACCATGGTCTGCAAAACTAATCGAGTAGTGTGAGTCAGCCGCGTCGTAGATGTTACCACCTGTGGTTTTAAACAAATAGTTAACAGCTTTTTCATCCATATTTGGAATGGTACCGGCTAGTGGTACATAACCACCATCTGTTGTTACTAAACATGTTCTATCAAATGAATCTAACGCTACGATTTCTACGTCTTTAACCTTGATGACATCCCCTGGTTTAACTGTGATACAACGTTCAGCTGGTACACCCCATTTAATCCATAAATCCACGGATGATTTAGGCCCGATGAACGGGATTGGTTCTTTCACATTTTGAAGCACTGCTGCTGCAAAATGGATATCCATATGATCTGCGTGGTAGTGAGTTGCAACCACAGCGTCTAATTGTCTTACTTCAAATGGATCTAATACGTGTGGTTGTACACGTAGGTTAGGTTGTTGTAAGCGTCCGCCTGACATGTTTGCCATTTGATGTCCTGGTAACATGTTAGCTGTACGAGTTGTGCGCTTACCATTACCAAACCATAAATCCACTGCGATGTTCGTATTGTGTTCAGTTTTTATCCAGAAGCCCATACAACCTATCCACCAGAGTGCGACTGTATTTGGTTTGACCACTTCATCCTCTATTTGTTCGTTCAAATAAGTACCCCATTCAGGGAAAGTTGCCCTTAGCCAAGTGTCTTTGGTGATTTCATTTACTTTAGCCATTTTGTATTTCCTCCTGTTATTTTGATAGTCGAATGATTTCGCTTTCATTATATGCGTGACCCTATTTCATTGCAACCTTTTTTGACAATTAGAATCACAAATAATCATCAAATAATCATATATATGCATTTTTATGTGCTAAAAACTATCTAAACGTTTACATTTATGATTTTAGGTGATAGAATGTAATCAAATAATAAATGGGCGGTGAATTTCATATTATGTTTACGTTTCGTTCCTTGATTTTGTCTGAAAGAATGCGTTCTTTCATGATGATTGTGATTTTGGTTGTGTTTGTGGCCTTTGGTGTTCAGATCATTTTAAATGAATCCAATCTAACCACACAAATCTTTTATGTGGTATTCTTATCCTTCTTCACCTTCTTCTTTGTATTATCAGAAGTGCTAAGGTTTATGCACCGAAAAATGGTTTATGCACTCAATATTAAGGTCGATCATCCTAAAGCGCTTTATTGGTTAAGTAAGGTTCAGAAGTTTGATTTGATCAAAGAGTATCAACAAACTTATGTGGTATTTAAGACTTTATATCATCGTGACTTGGGAGAGTTTGATGAGCTAAAGAAGACGCTAGAACACCTAATATTCCAACGCAGTTCCAGTTTAAAATTGATCGATAAAGTGAACCGCTTCTACATCGCCATCGAAGAGAAAAACGATGAACAAGTCCAATCCCTATATAAAGACATCTATGATGCCTACTTCATCAAAACAAAAAAGAGTCACACACCACGTTATGTGTATGACATCCATCAAATCAGTGCAGACTATTATATCTATAAGAAAAATGCTTCTAAAGCACACGATGAGTTACAACAAGTATTGCTCGATCGTTTAAACCCACGTGAACAAACCTATTACTATGTTTCTTTCGCAAAATACAGTCAACTCAAACAAAAGGGTACCGACTTGGTTTACTGGAATAAAGCCAAAGAGATTGCGCCAAACGTACATCATGTCGTCAATTACGTGAAGGAGTCCTAATCATGAAAAGTTCAAAACAGGAAATTGAAAAAAGACGCACACACCTGCTAAGATTACTTGAGTATCGTGAAAGTATGTCGGTTGAAGAACTCGCAGAAGCGTTAAAAACCTCTGAAATCACGATTCGTCGTGATCTTCAATATTTTCAACAACAAAATGTCATTGACCGTCATCACGGGGGTGCGTCTTTAAATAAGATGAACTTCACTACCAATATTTTCAGTTCAAATCTCGCACTACATAAACACGCGATTGCGAAAGAAGCTGCTCGATTTGTTGAAGATGGCGATACCATCTTTATCAACACCTCTTCTACAGCTTTATTGGTATTAGAATACATTACAGCCAAGCAGGTTACTGTCATCACCAACAATGGCCGTGCCATCTTCTGTGAATCTAAAGACAATTTGTATGTCATCTTAACGGGTGGCGAACTCAGAATGCCTAAGGAATCCTTAGTAGGGGATTTCGCATTGAATAATTTAAGTAAAGTCAAAGCGGCCAAGTGCTTCTTAGGGTGTAGTGGTATTTCCTTAAAAGGTGGATTCACCACCGCTGTTTTACAAGAAGTCGCCATCAATGAAATGATGTTAAAAAATACCATTGGTCCAAGAATCGTTTTGGCAGATAAAAATAAAGTTGGTAGAGAACACAGTTTCAGTTCTGGTTCCATCAAAGAGCTAACTTATCTCATTACCGATACTCAAGCCAGCGATGTTGAAGTAAAAGCATTGAGACAAGCTGGTCTAAAAGTTTTACAAGTCCCTGTAACTGAATAACCTTAAAAAGTGTGAATCCATCACACTTTTTCTTTTATATAGTCATCAACGCTATTATATGACTTCGCCCCATGATACACCTGTTCAGCACGACTATGAATACCCAAATAACCAAAGGTGTTGTCTTGGTCAGAAACTGGTATCGCAATCCAACCCAGTTTTCCATCGGTAATGATCGATGGATTCATTGGGTATTTGCCTTTGGATTTCAAATAATCAAAAAGGACTTCCTTGTCTTTTAATGTGTGTAATTCTACGAATGTGAAATAAACCTTCTTTACATCTTTTTCTGGTGCATGTTCACCAAATGGAAACGGCATAAATTCTCCTCCTTAAGCCATAAAGAGGTAAAGAAAAACCCATCGAAATGATGGGTTTAAGTGCGTTTTAACCCCATCATCCAAGCGTTAGCACCTTGCCAAATGGTAGGTTGCTGAAGGGTCAATGAGCTTGTCTCTCGCCTTCTCTTTATGGTAGTTATATTATAATTGAATATCTTTTGTTTTACAATCCTTATTTGACTTTGAAATGTTGGGTCGCTGCTACAGCAATCTTCCAACCTTTAACCAAATGGGCTCTCGTAGATTCATCCATTTGAGGGTTATAGGCATTTTTGAGTTGCCACGAAGCTTTGATGTCGTCTTTGGTTTGCCAGAAGCCTACCGCTAAACCAGCTAAATAGGCAGCGCCTAAAGCTGTGGTTTCTAAAATCTTTGGTTGTTCTACTCTTAAGTTTAGAATATCGGATTGGAACTGCATTAAGAATTGATTGACGGTTGCACCACCATCGACTTTAAAGGATTTAATCGGAAGCTTGGTGTCTTCTTCCATGGCTCTTAACACATCCATCGATTGGTAACAGATCGATTCGAGAACTGCTCTGGCGAAATGTTCTTTAGACGTCCCTCTGGTTAATCCAAAGATAGCCCCTCTCGCATCCGAATCCCAATAAGGGGTACCCAAACCTACAAAGGCAGGTACGATATAAACCCCTTCATTTGAAGGTAAGGCAGTGGCTAGGCTTTCCGTTTCAGAAGCAGATTGAATGAGTTTGATACCATCTCTTAACCATTGTACCGATGAGCCTGCAACAAAGACAGAACCTTCAAGGGCGTACGTGATTTTATGATCTAAGCCCCAAGCGATGGTTGTTAGTAATCCATGTTCAGAGTTAATCGGTGTTTCGCCGGTATTCATAAGCATGAAACAACCAGTACCATAGGTATTTTTAACCATCCCTTTTTCAAAACAGTTTTGTCCAAACAAGGCTGCTTGTTGGTCTCCCGCAATCCCGGCAATCGGTACTTTTACACCAAAGAAATGATGTGGGGTAGAGTGTCCATAGACTTCAGAACTGGATTTGACTTCAGGTAACATGGACATGGGTATATTTAGAATGGATAGAATTTCTTCATCCCATTTGAGTTCATGGATGTTGTATAAAAGAGTTCTTGACGCATTGGTATAGTCGGTCACATGCACCTGTTCGCCGGTCATTTTATAGACAAGCCAAGTATCGATGGTTCCAAACATCAAATCGCCATGATCGGCTTTTTTTCTCGCACCTGGTACATTGTCTAAAATCCATTTCACTTTGGTTCCAGAGAAATATGCATCGATTAAAAGACCCGTTTTGGCTTTAAATAATGGCCCATAACCTTTTTCATTCAACTCGTCACAAATCTTCGATGTTTGACGGGATTGCCAAACAATCGCGTTGTGTACGGGTTGTCCTGTATGACGGTCCCATACCACAGTGGTTTCTCTTTGGTTGGTGATTCCAACAGCAGCGATGTCTTGTGGTTTGAGATTGGCTTCAAGCAATACGCGCGCCATGACCGCTAAGACAGACACCCAAATTTGATTTGGGTTGTGTTCTACCCAACCAGGTTGTGGGTAGATTTGGGTAATTTCTTCACTAGCCATCGCGATGATGTTGGAATCATGGTCAAAAATGATGGCTCTGGTACTGGTGGTGCCTTGGTCTATCGAAAGTATGTATTTCATAGATTTACCCCTTGAGATGAAATGGATTTGGTTGCGATGATATCCACGCCTGTGTGGCATGCATCCGCAACAATTACATCTCCTATTTTAACATTTTTTTCAACAACAATACCCTCTAAAGTGGCTAAAATATCAAACATTAAGGATTTTGGTACAGGTTCTTTGGTTTTTACCGATAACCTTGGGCAGTCTTCAAAGGTGGTTCTAACGGTGGTTGTAATCATCCGTTTGGGTGATGTCATTTCAACGATGGCGTACTTCTCACCTCTTGGACAACGATTTCCCACCACTTTTAAGGATTCATCCACGGATAGGTGACAACCAACGGGACAAACGATACATGTGAGTTCTTTCATACTATTTCCTCCAAATGAATTTCAATCGGGTCTTTGGATTTCAAATCTTCAGGTTTGATGATGAGATTTTCCATTTCAGCCGGGGCGATATGTTTCGCTTTTTTAAGTAAAATGACTTCCCCGTTTTGGACGACCTTAAACTGACCTTGAGCCATTTTTTTAGTGACTCTAAATGCACATTGAATGGGTTCAGTCAGATGATTATAATCGATTAAGTGCGGAACAACATATCGGATATTTGACCCAGGTGCGATGGATTTTAAATCCTTTTCTTCGTGTTTTTGTTCGAGTAAATAGGCTTTAGCGGTTTTACCTGCTTTTTCGCCTTCTTTAGACACCCAGTCAACCAAATCATGAACATGGAGTGCATTCCCACAAACGAATAATCCCTCCACGTTGGTCATCAAGGTTTGATCGACAATCGCACTCTTGGTGATGGGGCTTTTCTTCATTTGTAAGGAATCGAATAACCCCACATCGGGGATAAGACCGATGGATAATAATAAGGTGTCTACTTCAAATACTTTTTCAGTCCCGGGGATGGGTTCAAATTTGTCATCGACCTGTTGAATCGTGATTTGTTCTAAAATGTCTTTACCTTTAATGTCTGTGACGGTATGAGATAGATAAAGTGGGATATCAAAATCATTTAAGCACTGAACGATATTTCTCGTCAGTCCATTGGAGTATGGCATCAATTCTGCTACGCCCAATACTTGTGCGCCTTCTAAAGTCATGCGTCTGGCCATGATGAGCCCTATGTCACCACTACCTAAAATGAAGACACGTTTTCCCACGAGGTAGCCTTCCATATTCAAATAGCGTTGGGCACTGCCTGCAGGCATGATGCCTTTGGGTCTTTCCCCTGGAATTTGAACGGCACCACGGGTGCGTTCATAACAGCCTGAAGCGATGATCACCGCTTTTGAAGTAAGGTGTTGATACCCATTGGCTTCACTGGTCAAAGTGATTTCAAAGTCTGTTTTCTTTTGAATATCGATGACTGTTGTCCCTAATAATATGTCGATATGTTTGTCTTTCAATGCTTCGATAAATCGGTTCGCGTATTCTGGACCGGTGAGTTCTTCTTGAAACATATGTAACCCAAAACCATTGTGGATACACTGATTGAGGATGCCACCCAAACGGGGTTCTCTTTCAATGATTAAAATATTCAATTGAGGATCGATGGCGGATAGTGCAGCGGCTAACCCTGCTGCCCCACCGCCAACGATGGTGAGGTCTGTTTTCATCATTTTGTCTTCGTCTCCTTTACAAGGATGGGGGTGTTTTTCGCGTAATAGTTCACTTCGTTGGGTTTAACCTTGGTTTCTCTCGCAATGATTTTTAACACTTCAGATTCACAATAGCCACCCTGACATAAACCCGCACCAGCACGTGCACGCTTTTTAATCCCTTTGATGGTATCATTACCGGTTGGACTGTGAATCGCGTTGATGATGTCTTGTTCAGTCACCTTTTCACACTTACAAACCAAGTGACCATGTTTTGGGTGTTTTTGAATCTCGATTTGTTTCTGAACATCACATAAAGTATGGAATAAAGGGATTGGTTGATGGATTGGATCAAAATCAGGTTTCATCGGAAGGTCGATGCGAATGACTTCTTCGACCAAGTATTTCGCAATCGCTGGGGCAGCTGTCAACCCAGGTGAATCGATGCCAGCGACGTGGTAAAAGCCTTTATATGTTTTAGATTCTTGAATGTAAAAATCTTCATACGTGGAGGTTGCGCGAACCCCAGCGAAGTTTCGGATAATCATATCAAATGGGATTTGATTGGATAATGCCTTCAAGTGTTCTTTAATGTATTTCATACCCTCTCTTGAAGTGGATTCATCTTCGCGATCACTGATTTCATAAGAGGTTGGCCCCAATAAAATGTTGCCATGGGTTTGGGGAACGATTAAGACCCCTTTTCCGGCTTTGGTAGGTAGCGGATAAATCACATGGTTAAATAATCCAACAGCCTTACGATCTAAAACAAAATATTCCCCTTTTCGCGGTTTGATTTCGAATTCAGGGTTTTCTTCAATCATGCGAGCGATGAGATCACTCATGACCCCAGCTGCGTTAATGACGTGTTTTGATTCTAATGTTGTCCCATCTTTTAAATGGAGAACGAAATGATCTTCAACTTTTTTAATGGAAATGACATGGGCATTACGCTTGAATTCAGCCCCATTTTTGATGGCGTTTGAAATCGCGTGAATCGATACTTCCCATGGAAAGGTGACTTTCGTGGATGGTAATGATAAGACTTTAGTGATGGTTTCAGATAGCCTTGGTTCAACTTTTCGTGCTTCATCACCACTTAAAAAGTACGTACCTAGTACGCCGTTTTGTTTCGCTCTTTGATGAAGTTCTTGAAGCATTTGTTCTTCGAAATTGTTATGAGCAACCACATAAGCCCCTGTTCTTAATAGTGGGATAGCAAGCTCATGTTCAAGCGTGTCATACATGGCATTTCCTTCAACACAAAGGCGTGCTTTTAAAGACCCTGGTTTGGGGTCGTGCCCAGAGTGAATGATCGCGCTGTTCGCGATGGTTTGATGAGAAGAGATGTCATTTTCTTTGTCAATGACTAAAACTGAAACTTGGTATTTTGATAATGTTCGGGTAATGAGGGCACCGATGATGCCTGACCCAATGACGATATAGTCTTTCATGAAGGCCTCCTATAATATAAAAAGAGAAAAAAGATGTAAGGATACATGCGTTTTTTCTCTTTATTCTCTGATTGAAAGATTAACTTGTTTAGATCCAGAACTGAGGGTTGCTGGTGGTGACACCGACCGCACCTGCCAGTAAACAGGTGGCGATTTGGTCTTTGGTTCGAATGAGTCCACCCATCATGATGTCACAATGGATGCGTTGTTTGATTTCAGGGATGATGTCTGTACATAGCGCTGGCAAGACTTCTAAGTAATCCGGGTTGGTTTTACTCGCGACTTCTAGGCTTTGTTCAAGGGATATCGAATCTTTAAGGAAGAACCTTAAGATGCCAATCACTTTTCGCTTTTTACAGACTTCGATGACTTTAGGTTTAGAAGATATAATCCCATCGACTTTTAAGGTTTGAATGAGGTATATCGCCCCGTATTCATCGGAGGTCAATCCTTTGATCAATTCCGAGTGAATTAAGACTTTCTTGTCTTTGTTTTTCATCTCTAAAACCAAATCGGGTAACTGTGCCAACTGGAAATTCATCAAGATGCCATAGGTTAAGTTGGTTTGTAAGAACAGCCTCAGTTCTTGGTGGTTACTGATGGCCGGGATGATTCGTTGATTGCCTAACATACGATATAATCACACCCTTATAGAAAATAAATAGCAAAATCAAAACGCTCATGAATATGCATTTTATGGATTTTGCTCTCGACTCTCGCTATCTTAAATTCTACTTTAATTATAATATCGGATGTGTCATATGTCAAGGTATAATCCTTTGTTTTATCCGTTTGACATAATAAACACTTTTTCCCCTTATAAGGGGATTTTCAAGTATCCTTTTATATTCAAACATATTCTATCAACGAGATATTGACAGTGTTTATAAAGCAGTGTTATAATGTCGTTGACAACGTAATGTAAGCGCTTAGAGAACAAGAGCGGAGGCCAAGGATCACGAAAGTGATTTTATAGGTGTCGTTCTTTTTATATTTTTATAGGGGCTAAAATTACAAAAATCAACAGAAAAGGGAGAGAAAAGATGTTACAAAAAATGTCTAAACCAACCAAATGGTTGGTGATACTATTACTCGTCGTATTAGTATCAAGCTTTTTCGCTTCAACGGTTCAAAACTCATTCTTCTCAGTCAAAGTTGACAAGATTAGTTTTGAAACCGAACGTGGTACGCTATCGGGTTACTTATATACACCAAGAGGTGTAGATGATAACAATCCAGCGCCTGCGGTTGTGCTTACCCACGGGTATCTCAATAACGCTGAGATGCAAATGATCGGTGCGATTGAATTATCTAGAAGAGGCTTTGTGGTCCTCGCATTTGACATGTATGACCATGGTGATTCGACTTGGGAAACACCGGCTGCATTCAGCTTCTTCCCACGTGCAGTCTATGACGCTGTTCAATACATGTATGATCAAGATTTCGTCTTAAAAGCTGCGAATGGCGATGGTATGATTGGTGTATCCGGTCACTCCATGGGTGGTTTCTCATCCACTTACGCCGTCGTATTTGACGAAATGGATTTCGCTACCAACGGTTATCGTAAGATTGCAGCCGCATTACCTGTCGGTGCAGACTTTAGATACATTGGTGTCGCTGACCCTGAAACTTATTTTGGCCCACGTTCTGCCGGTGTCATCGCTGCGCATTGGGACCAATTCTTCTTTGATAACGTAACCTCATCCGCTAACGGATCCGTTCGTTACAAAGATTTCGTGAAAGACCCAGTCGGTTTGAAGTTCTTAGGTAGAGACGATGAAGGTACTGCAGAAGCGTCTGTTTGGTACGATCGTGATGGTGGTCAAAGAATCATTTATACACCAGATGAAACACACCCACAAAACCACTGGTCACTAGAAACTGGTAAAGCCATGGTTGATTTCTTCAATGATGCATTCGCATTCCAACTTGGAGAACATGCGGATTTAGGTTCATTAACCTCTTATGGTATTGAAATCAAATCTGGACAAGTATGGTGGTTAAAAGAAGTCTTCACAACCATTTCTTTAGTTGCATTATTCTTAATGATTGTCCCTGCATTCTTAGTCCTTACTCAAGTGAAAGTATTCAATAAAGTCTATGCAGAAATCAAAGCTCAACCTCAAGTTGAATTGAATCATAATTTGAAAGCCTTGAAGTTCATCGTTGTCTTGTTGGCAGCATTACTCGGTGCCTTCTACCTCAATATTTTCATGGATCGTCAAGTCGCTGGTCTAGGCTTATTGGCTAAAGCCATGCATTACATCATTGGTGGTACATTTGTTGTGATCATTGGTGCTTGGTTGATGTCAATGGCTAAACCTGAATCGGTTAAAGTTGCACAAAAGGTTACTTTAGGTGCAGCCTTAGTTATTTTGGTTGCTTTAGCATTCCGTTGGTTCTTATTGAACCCAACCATCATTACCAAAGCAACCTATTGGAGTGCACCTTCGATCAATACCATCGCGTATTGGGCAGTGGCAGCTGCTGGTTTAACCTTCCTTGTTGTATTTGGTACAACCCCAGTATTCAATGCAGGTCTTAATGTGGAAAACCCTTATGGCTTGAAAGCTTCATGGATTCAAGTTGGTGCTTCCTTATTAACAGCCATCGTATTGACATTTGGTTTATTCTTAGTCGTTGGATTGATGGAATGGATTTTCTTAACAGACTTCAGACTATACGCTTACGCGATTAAGATTTTCAATAGCCAACAATTTGTTGCAGCACTCAGATACATGCCTTTATTCTTCATTTATTACTTGGCATCTGCCATCGCAATCTTCGTCAATACCAAGGGTATGAAAGCTTGGAAAGCCGATGTACTCGCTGCATTCTCATTGGTTGGTCCGGTATTATTCTTCTTAGTTTATCAATACTTCGTGTTATACAACACTGGCGTAGCCGCATTCCCAACCTTCTCATTGTCTTCTATCCTATTGGTTGGTATCGTGCCTACATTAACCGTGGCTGGTATTGTCATCCGTCGTTTCTCTGAAAAGACTGGTAACATTTGGACTTCTGTCTTCTTCACTACCGCATTCTTCACCTTAGTTGCGTTGGCGAATACCGCTGTATACCTCATCCAATTTAGATAATATCATCCCAAAAAAGAGAAAATCCCTATCGATGTAGGGATTTTTTCTTTGGATTGGTTTGTGGTAATACTGCTGCAATCATATAGATTAAGATCGTAAAGACCATCACAAACGTATAGGTGTAATAAAATAACGTACCTACGTAATTAAGCCAATACCATATAAATATGAGGACGCCAATCGGTGGGATGTAAATTAGTGCAATTTTAACGGCGACAGCTGTCTCATAACTGTTTTCTTTAATCTCATAATGACCCATCAAGGCGTTGATTCCAGTAACGACAAGTAATAAAATACTACCGATGAAATGGTTGTGTCGTTCTGTGATGAAATAAATGATCCAATGGTGTACGAATATGGCCATGGATAATGATAATGATAGTAAAAAACCTAACTTGAATAATTTTTTTCTCATTTTATACCATTTTATTTTATCAATCCCGCAACCAAATAATTGATATTCAGGATGCCCAACCCTATGATATAGAGGAATGTATAACCAACCAGTAATGTGCCGGTTTGTAGCCAAATGAACACGAAGAATACCATGGGAATCCCATACAATAAAGATATATTCGTGGCGGTTTGTTTATCGAACTTCTTTTCAAGATAATTTTTTCGTGTAAGTAGTAAACAAACCAACATATAAGCGATGAGAAACAAAGAAGCATCAAACAACCATTGACCATATTTGCCAACATTGAACCAATATTGCGTATACAAAACCATCGTCATGATCAGTGATACATAATAGCCGGTTTGAAACAGTATTTTTTTCATAGATGCACCTCTACTTAAGTATTCCAGCCATCATATAATTGATGGCGAGTAAAAACAAAGCTCCCATAAAATATAACCCAAACGAAACAATTTCAAAACCATTGATGATGGTCAAAATCAATAATGTTATGGCAGGTATACCAAACCATAAAGATGTTTTAAAGGCATTTTTTCGTTCAAAATAGCCCTCTTTATATTGTGATCTGGTAATCCAAATTGAAATCAAAAGGTAGATGAATAGTAAGGATACCCCATTATCCATCCAATGACCTATTTTACCAATCGTGTACCAAAAGTTATTGTTTAAAGCGACAAGTAGCACAATGGTACCGACATACCCGATAATATATGTGTATTTTTTCACTAGACCTACCTCATTCATAAAATTGATGATACTCTACTAATAAAGCTTCTAACGATGCTTCTTGGAATCCATGTTTAAGCTGATTTAAATTATCATGATGTGCACAAACATACAATGGTCTAGTTGAGTTTTGGATGGACATACTCACACAAAATCTAGGATTAGTATAGAAATCGATCATCCATGTATATAAATCTTTCGAATCCATATAAGCGTTGATCAATGTCTCTTCATCTACAATAACCTGTTGATAATCGAAATAAGATATGTTGTATCGATGCAAGTATGGATTATTTTCCTCACGAAGATTGAAATTTAGAAAATCCATATTGTCTGTTAAAAGTGCTTTGATTTTATTGTAGTTATAATTGTTGTAAAGATTATAACGCGTTTTACAAAACTCACCAATGTTGATGTCATAGTGACAGCTTTCTTGACTTGAAATAATGAACTCAATAGAATCAACAGTCGCGTAATAGTTTGTAAAATGATAATCATACTCAGTTATACCCGATACAGTATTTGGATCTACATTTACATCGGTTCGATCTAAATACGTTTGGATATAATTGATGACCTCATCATAGTTATGAGGTGTTTTTTTGGAATCGTCTGGAAAATCATATTGACAGCCCGTCAATATTGCAAGTGTGAATCCGACTATAAGTAAATTAAGTATCTTTTTTTTCATCACTTTCACTTCCACTCTATGTATTTATTATACAACTTTCAAAATCCGATGAAAACACCTAAAAAAATCCCTCGATTTGGCAGACCAAATCAAGGGATTCTGTTTTTATATCATTAATCTACCAATAACGCTAATACAACAGATCCATCTGGATTAACTACCCATAAGGATGAGGTCGCGATATTGTTCAAATTAGTGGTCCACCAAGCACTATCGGCTGGTACAGCACTGTTGGTTAATGCGAGTGCGTTTGAGTGTGGGGTATCGTTGGTGAAACTACCAAAGATACTGGATTGATCGAGTGGTGTCACTTGGTCACGGTTGTATCCAATCAAACCAGAACGTTCATTATTAACGAATGTTACTTCGAAATAAGCGTCCATGAGATTGGCGGTACCTGGATAACGGTTATAACCGACGAATGCGGCTGCGACATTACCGTCCACAGTGGTGTCTAAAACCACGATACGTACACCTGAGAATACAGAGTCAGCGACGTTGGCGATATAGCCAACAAGAGCGGACGCTGCGACATCGGAGGTGTTCGCGCTGTTGGATTTAACGGTCACGTTTGAAATGAAGATATCATCGGCGATGACGTTTGCGCCACCATCGATTCTACCCACCAAACCACCCACGTTCACTACATTATTGGTAACGTTGGTATTGATTACAGCGACATTGAAGATGTTGGATGATTTGGAGATTTGACCTACCAAGCCACCGACACCATTGGAGTCTGCGCCGGAAACACTGGAATTTTTAACCACGACGTTTTCAATCGTGGATCCATTGTTTTCAATTCTACCCACCAAGACACCTGCACGTGCAGTGGTCGCGATGGTGATATTGTCTAAAACAAGGTTCGTGATGGTTGCGCCATTGGCTCTAGGGAATACACCCGCATAACCCGTTAGTCCGGTCATGGAAAGGTTCGAAATGGTATAACCTTGACCATCGAATGAGCCTTTAAAGGAGGTATTCACATAAGTCCAAGTGAATGTAGCGAAATCCAAGTTGGTTGATAATACATAGGTATATGTGGATTCAACGGTTGCCATATAATGGAATTCTTCCACGGTATCGATTGAAATCGATGCTGGTGTGTTGAATGCACCGACCAAGTTGATATTTGCAGTAATTGGGGTATTAAAGTCAAAGGCGACCCCAGACAATTGCCATTCTTTGAAGGTGACTTCAGAGAAATAATGGGTTGGATTTTCAACTGGTGCGGAGACAAGTTCACCGTACAATACAGTGACTGCGTTACCGCCATTGAAGGTGACGGTTAATTCAACCGTTGACCATACTGCGACCAACTCAGTGTTGCCTAAAATTGGGGTTGAGAAATCAAATGGTTGTCCATTTATTGTCCAGCCTACCACTTCTTTTAACACGCCACCCATCATTTGATTTTCAACGATTGGTAGGGTTGCGAGTTGTCCATAATTCACTTCTTGCATCGGTACGGTTAAACCTTCTACGTTGGTGACGAATGTGACCTGTGATGCAGGGACAGTTTCGTATTTACCATAAAGCGTGACCGCTTCCGATACGAGATAACCTTCTGGTAAAGCTTGAGATAATGCGATATCTAAGAACCAGCCAACAAATTGATAGCCACCGACTTCAGGAGCCATATGCATGAAGGCTGCGCCTTGACGGATTTGAATTTGTTGATTATCTAAGGTGATGTTATAGACCAATTCAACGGCCAACATCGGTGCACTATTTTCAATATAATTGTCTAGTGCGAAAATGTTGTTTGCATCTAAAGTCCATAAATCACTATTGGTGAATACTGGTAAATTGGTGGTCCACCAAGCCAAGTCGGCTGGTACGGTTGTATTCACGAAAGCTTGGGCTTGAACGTTTTCAACTGAACCTGTTAAGACACCAAAAATAGTGGCTGTGTTTATTTTATCGGTTTCGTTATTGACTCTACCAATCAAACCGGCTGATACTGCGGTTGGATGGGTAAAGTTGACTTCGACATAAGCGTTTTGAACGGTTGCGGAACCTGGTGCACGATTGTAACCAATGAGTGCGCCTGCCACTTGTGCGTCTACGGCTGTATCGATGATGATAATTCTATTGGCGGTAACGACGGATGCGACAGAGTCGCGGACATAACCAACGAGTGCTCCGGCAGCGATATCTAATGCGTCGATGACATTGGTTTTAACCAAGACACCACGGACATAAATATCGGATGCGATGAGGGCTGCACCGTCGACTCTACCGACCACACCACCGACGTTTTTAACACCAGTTGCGTTGACTTCGGAGTCTAATATAGTGACGTTGCTCATGGTGGTTTCTCTCGATACCAAGCCAATCACACCACCCACACCATTGGAACTTGCACCGGTGACGGATGAGTTCATGATGACGATATTGGTGATGCTAGAGTTACCATTTTCAACACGACCTGCCAAGATACCTGCGCGGTCAGCGGCGGTAACATGGATGTTATCTAAGACCAAATCTCTGACCATACCACCATTGATTCTAGCGAATAAACCACCATAATTGGTACCAGTCTTGGTCATGGTTAAGTTTGAAATGATGTGTCCATTGCCATAAAATTTGGCTTTAAATGACGTATTTCCATCGGCCCAAACAATACCGGTTAAATCGATATCGGTCATGAGGGCGTAACTGGTGGTAATATCGGCTGCTGTGGTTGAGAAAATGGTAACGAATTGTGATACCGAGGTAATCTCTGTGACAGCTTCTCTTAGGATGAGATGGCTCACCATGTTTGAATCACCATTGAGGTCTACAAACACATGGATGTAGAGGAATGTACTGACATTTAAATCATCCAATACAACTGATTGTGCCGTAATGGTTTGTGAAACACCTGCCATGATAGCCGCTTTGGTTTCGGTTTCGTTATTGGATAACAAGTAATAAAGCGTACCCGATGGTTGAACCACTGTGATGGTAATATCGGATTGTTGTTCTAAATACCCTGCTGGTGTAGATACCACACTGCTGATTTCATTTGGTTCAGCGGCGGAGTAAATGTTGACATTTTGTGTCACGACTTTAACATCGGATGCGTTTGCACTGTTGGTGAATGTATAGGTAACCACATAATCACCAGGGACTGCTGTGTTCACTGGGTTATCAATCGATAGTGTATAGTCGGTATCTTTAACCAATAATTGTTGTGCCCCAAAGTAGTTATATACTTCTGCGACAGCCACAGTAAAGGTTGAACCTTCTTCTAATGATACAGAAGCTTGAATGCCTGTGACTTCACCCAATTTGATGACTTCTTCAGGTCTTGGTAAAGCTTCAATTCGATTGACTATGAAGTTTGTGATATAGGCAGGTTCTCTCAAAGTGGTGGTGGTTGAACTACCACTACGAATGAACACGCTTTGGAATGGTGTAGTGCCTGTATAAGTGACTTTACCAGGGGTCAATGATACGAGTTGTCCATCTTCATAATAGAAAGCTTCGATGGTTTTATTGATTAGATCAACTTCGACCCTGAGGGTGTACCATTGGTTGATGTTGATTTCAGTCTTCATCAATGTACCATTATCGGTACGATAGAATAATGACGCACCATCTAGACCAAACGCGACGACTGGGCTAGATGATGAGGATTGAATGTTGATGGCTGAAGCGTTTGATGTTGAGGATTGAAGTAAATCCACTTCGAACACAAGTACATCATAGCTGTGAGCGATAGATCCTTCAATTTGAAGTTCGGTTAACGCTTCAATCTTCAAGGCGTTAGACCCATTTGGAATGGCTGGGGTTAACGATGAGATGACGGTAAATAAGGAATTGCCTGCTTTACCCGATACTGGCGCCCATAAACCGGATTGTCCAATGATGTTACCCGCTGTATACGTCTTGAAATCTTCATTCAAGAGTGGTGGGGTATCTTCAATACTCGCAAGTTTTAGAACGGTCGCTGTAAAGACTTTTTCACGTGTAGCGCTACCTTTAGATAAGGTTGCGGTCAATGTGACGGTTTGATCCCCTTCTTCGAAGGTTGGCTGATTGATGACACCATTGTATTGAATGAATAGTGGTTTATCAATGGACCAACTGATGGTAACACCATCTCGATTGGTAGGGAAAATCAATCTTGGGGATGCGGTGGTAAGACCGGTAAGGTTACCCAATGATAACCAGTCATAGACTTGGTCTACATAGGCTTGATCGGTCATTGACCATTTTGCATATAAGGTGATGTCGCTTTTCACGGTATCGGTTGCGAATACCCATGGGTTGGTCAAGGCTGCCTCCTTGAACCATCCCTCAAAAGCGTAACCACTTCTAACTGGTGCTGTTGGTGCTGTGATGGTTTTGCCACTTTCAACTGAAATGGCTTCTACAGCACTGCCTTGATTGGATTCGAATGTGACGGTGTACTTGGTAGTTGCACACGCCATTAAAATCAAACCAAGGGTCAAAATCGCGATTAAACTGACGAATTTTTTCATATTTCCTCCCTTAATTATCCTTTATAGTTATTGCAGGTGAAACCTTCTCTTGGGGCCACAACAAACAGTAACTTCGCGGTTCTGGTTTGGCCATTCAATGTGAGTGTGACATCCAAAACCACCGGCCAGTTATCGTTTAAACCGACCAAATCTTGTCTTGAAATGCCTTGTTGATCTCTGGATTCAATCCAGCAGGTGCTCGGTCTGGTGACTTCACCTGTGTTGCTAATGATTTCTGGTAAACGGGATGTATAAGTGATGTTTACACCTTTATATGTGGTTGGTAAATTCAAACTACCATCTTCGGTAATCACCACTTTGGTTTTCGAAGCCATCCCTGATAAGTCTTCCGCTTCCATCAATAAGATATAGGTATCATCCACGACGACAGGGTCATCAATAGGGTTGTTATCATCTTGACAACCGACCAAAGCTAACCCAAATACCATAAGCATCAACATTAAAAATAACTTTTTCATGTGGGTTAACCTCCTAATCGTAAATGGTCTTGGTGTAGACCATGTTTTGTGTATAACTTCTGTCTTCTACGACACCATCATTGGATAATAGATAACCATGGATATAGCCACTATCGGCCAAATAGAATGGCATATCGTCTAACGAAATACCTCTAATGACTGCGTCTAAGGTGAGTAAAGCGAGGGTATCTGGTTGGTCGAGTCTTGAATACAACATGACTTCAGATTCTACGAAGAACCCTCGGTGGAATTTTTCGGTCACGATGTTGTTACCAATGGTTCTCGCAACCTCTAGGTAAGCTTTATTCTTGGTGTGGTCATAGAGTTCCACCATCGCCATCAATGCGAAAGGATCGTCAATCGATGTATCCACATCTAGGTTTGGATTGGCACCACCAAGGCTACCGATATCACCTAAACCAAAGGTATACACAATGTCACGGAAGTAAGACCATAACAACGCTTGATTTTCTGCTTTCTCGGTTTGTAAAATGGTTCTCAATATTGGTAATAGGTAACTGGTTGGCATATCGACATAATCGAGTCTCATGCGAGATGGTCCAAAGTACCCGACTTCAGGTACAATGTACCCATAAGTCACAGTACCATCAATAAACATTGGAATGATTTTGTTTCTTCCATCGACACGGATATACGCGTATTTCAAATACCCTTCGATGTATTGTCTTGCCCAATCGACAAATTCAGATTGTCCGTATTTATCCGCGGCTTCTAATAACATCAAAATATTATCTACATAGACCGCTTGGGTGTTTTTCCAAGCGACATTCGCTTCTCTCGCAATTGGACCAAAATCTCTAAATTGACGAGCGACTCTATCGCCACAACCTGAGTTGGTGTACGCTGGGTCAGCGCATTCAATCGCGGATTTGGTGACTAAAGTTGATTTATATTGATATACCGTCATCCCCGTGGTCGGGTTGCTGGCGAGGTTATATTGACGCATCAAATACTTCGCCCAATCGGCTGGGATTGGGTCACCCGTATGGTTGGATAAGGTAAATGCAGCGTACGCTAAATCCGTTGCGGAGTTGACAAATGGTAACAAACCTGGTGAATCGGCTGGAATGATGGGGTTACCGTTGGTATCCATTTTGATGACATCTTCCGGAATGGTTTGACCAAAGACATTGACGTCATAAGCGGTCGAATAACTACCATGACGGTTCATGTCTGTGGAATTCCAGTAAAAATGCGCTGTCCACATTTGTCTCATGAACTTGAGGGCGGCTTCTTCATTGACTTCCAACATGAGTTCATAATATGGCATCATGTTTTTAAGTTCATGGGGTCCATTTGGACCTTCAAAACTCTGGACTTCTAGTGTATCTAGATTGATCGCACGGTGTCCACCCCATTGGAATAAGCCATTTGGAGATTGGTAGTTGTCCATGAATTCATCTAAGATACTGACGGCTTCATTTTTATATTTGTCACTACCGGTCACGTTCGATAACGCAACCAAGGTTCTGAAAAAGTTTTGTTGATTGGCCAAATTGGCATACGGCACTTCGGCACGGTTTGGGAATGTCCAACGGGCAGGTTCACCAGTCAAGGTATTGATGGCGTCTGGCAATAAGTTGGTTTCTTCGTTGTATTCATGACCATACTTTAAGACATTTTCAACGTATTGAATCACAGCGTTTAAACGGGCATAATCGGCTTCGGTATAAGGGATGGTTGGACCATTAGCGAATACTTTGCTGGAAACCATCAAACTTGAAATCATGATCAATAAAACCATCATTAATTTCTTCATCGCTTACGCCCCCTTTCTTTCTACGATCACATCGTCAATGTATGCATAGGTGTTCGTATAATTTCTCGGCATGGTGACTCTAAAGACATTCGGTACGAGAATCGCACCGTCTGCTAATGCATTTACACGGTTTGAAATGTGGAAAGCCCCACTGTATAAAGCCGTGAATTGATCCCCTTGTTGTATGGACGCAGATACGACATTCGTTGAAGCGTCCCATTCAAATTTGAATGTATACCAGGTGTCTTTTTGGATTGTAATGTTGGTCGAATGGATGTCACCACCATCGGCTGTACCAGAGTAGTAAAAGAACGGTCCGCCCACCTTGATTTGAACTTTTAAGTCTGAACCAATGATGGCTTGGATGGTATTCACCGCACCGGTAGATACTCCGAAGGATATCGAATCGGTTGGTTTATCCGAAGGTAACAGGATGGATGCGTAAGCTACCCCTTTACGATCTTGATCCAGGTTAAACTTGGTTGAGAAAATAAAGGTAGGGTTTGGTGCAGACTGCGGATACATCGGTGCTTTTAAACCATCCGAAAATAGCTCAACATAGCGATTATCACCATTTTCGACAATGGTCGCTTTTACACCATCGGTTTTATATTCTTCATTGCGATATAACAACCAGTTGCGTGGCATTTGATTGACACGATCGGTTTCAAATGTTTCTGAAATGGTGTATTCATCCGCAACCGGCGATATGAAATCCAAATCGTCTGATGGCACATAACACCCTTCGGCGAGTGGGGTATCCTTACAAATATAATCTTTTTCCGCTTCTGGTTCAGGTGTCTTTTGGACACAACCAGATAGCACAATTAAAAGTGTGATCATGACCCCTAAAATGCTTTTTTTCATGTGAACCTCCTAACCCTTAATGGCTGAGTCTGCGTTGTTACCCACAAAATATTTTTGTGCAACAAAGAAGACGATGATGAGGATCGATACCGACACAATCGAACGCGCATAGACATGGGCGTAGGTATTGGTGGAGTCTAACCCCAATAGTGGTAAGACTTTCGCTAGCGGGAACAACTCCGCGTTTGTAATGTAGATGAGTGGTCCTTGATAGTCGTTGAACTCAGCGATGAATAACAACAACGCGACAGTGATGACAATCGGTTTTAACACCGGCATCAACACGTACCATAGGACTTGCATTTTATTCGCACCATCCATATACGCGGCTTCATCTAAATCGCGAGGGATGGTTCTAAAAAATTGAATGAACATGAAAATTGAAAATGAATTCACCGCGAATACCGATCCAGCCCATAACGGTAAGAATGGCATGAATGGCAATGGGCTATTTTCCCAAATGGTTGCGACAGAAGGGCTGGTCCAAAAGGCATACATCGGAATTCTAAAGATGGTATTTGGCATCAGTAGGGTTCCGATGACCAAAGCGAATACCAATTTTTTCCCTTTAAAATGCATACGGGTGAGTACATAAGCGGTTAAGAGTGTTGAAACAGTCCCGAATATCACATGCGGTAACACATATTGCATCGTATTCCATACCGCTCTTAACAATGAATACCCTCTAGCACTACCCCAACCAGGGGCAGTTAAGGCTTCTTGCCAACCAATCCAGGTGAAATGGGTAGGCCAGAAAAAGAACGATTCGTTGGCACCTTCATTGAATGACGCGCCAATGATCCATAATAGCGGATACAACATCACAAACGCGAAAGCGAGGATGATGGTGTATTTAATGATCGTAAAGATTCTCTTTTGAATGGTTTTGTTCATCTGTGTTCACCCCTAATCCTGATAGTGAACCCAGTACTTACTGGATCTAAATATCATCACGGTGAATACCATGATGATGACGAACAATATCCAAGACATCGCACTACCGATGTTGAGGTCGCCACCTTTGAAGGCGATGTCATAAATGAGTTTATTCAATACGTTGGTTGAGTTTTCTGGTCCCCCATTGGTAATGAGCATTGGTCCATTGAACACTTGGAAGGTTTCTACCAGACGCATCACAGCGTTGAATAGGATGATGGGGGTAATCATCGGTACAGTCACACTGAAGAACTGTCTGATCTTCCCAGCCCCATCGATGGTCGCTGCTTCATACAACGTTTCTGGCACATTCTTTAACGCATTTAAGAATATGAGCATTGTAGACCCGAATTGCCAGACACGGAGTAAGACAATCGAGGTCATCGCCCCAGCAGCGGTGCCTAAGAAACTGATGGGTTGGAGTCCAATCAATTTTAGACCCGCATTGATTAAACCATTGTATTCAAAGATATAGCGCCATAGGATGATGATGGCAACATTCGCACCTAACACGGTAGGCATATAAAAGGCGGTTCTAAAGAAGCCAATGCCTTTCATTTTTAATGCTAAAATGTACGCGACCAATAAGGATACGATCAAAATCAGTGGTACAGTCACGAACACATATATAAAGGTTACCTTCAATGCGTTCATGAATTCTGAACCCAAATAACTCGAAGAATCAAAGATGAGTTCAAAGTTTTTCAACCCAACAAAGGTCGATACTCTACCTCTTTTTTCATACAAACTGAGTAAGAATGCGCTGATGAATGGGTAGAGTTTAAATAAGATAAATCCAATGAACCACGGCAACAACAGCACGTAGGGTACCCATTTCTTTTCGCCTACCATAACTAATCCGCCATGATTCTTGCTAATTCGGTATTGAATCGTTGAATGATTCGAGAGGACGCTTCATTCGCGTTGATGTTATTGAGTAAGAAGGATTCAATCGGACCTTCATAGATGGCTCTAAAGGTATTGTGTTCATAGTAAGGGTGAATGTAGAGTTCAATACTGTTAGATAATTGTTGGTTATACATCGCTTGAACCACTGTGTGTCCTTGCCACTCAAGGGATTGTTCAAAGTTTTTCCCTTCAACGGCTTTTAATAACGTTTGTGTGGTGCTGTTAGAAGATACCCCTCTGTCAACACCAAGGATCGCTACCGCTTCAGGGTCGGTGGTCATGAATTCGATGAATGTCTTCACCGCTGTTTGTTTTGCATCACTGGATTCCACACGTTTAGATACGGCATAAGCCATAGAAACTTTTTTATACATCCCTGAGTTTTGTCCACTTTGTTGTTGGAACATCCCGGCCATCACCAAGTTTGCGGATTCAGGGAGTGTGTTTTGATATTCTGAAATGGCGGTGTTCCATTGTAAGACACCACCGTATTTTTGTGCGGTCCAGTTTGGATTCGTAGGTCCATCCAAATGGGTATCGATGGCGTTAGAAGGAATCAAGACACCTGTGCTTCTCAAATCGGTAATGAAGTTAAACCCTTGAACCAATTCAGCTTGGGTAAAGTTGAGTTGGTTTTGGTCATTGATCACATTTTTACCAGTGATTTGAGCCAAATAAGAAAACATCAAGATGGCCACTTGTTGGGCATCTAAACGACCAATCGCGTATTTAGTCGCGTCTTTGCCATTGATGAGTTCACCAGCAGTCATCAATTCTTCCCACGTGTTTGGAATCACTCGGGTACCACCATCAAAGGATACATTCGCATCCTCATAGAGTTTTTGATTTAAATAGAAAATATAGCCGGTTTCGGATACCGATAGCCCCAACACTTTACCATCCACTGTGAGTGGGGTATGTTCATCGGCTGGGTATTTAGAGAAATCCAAACCAAGTTCGGTTAAGTCCATGAAATAGTCTTTGCCATACATCGAATAAATCCAGTTGTAATTGACTTGAAAGACATCCGCTTCTGTGCCACGGTTGAGTTTATTGTTTAAAGCTTGTTGATACCCATTCCAGGTGGATTGTTCTCCTTTGACTTTGTATTGTGGGTATTTTGCTTCAAACAATTCGATGGCTTGATAGGTTGCGATATTTCGGTCAGACGTCCCCCACCAAGCGAATGAGATGGTATTGTCATCGCTTGAACCACCATTACAAGCAGCCAAAACAACCATTGATACCAAGAGTAAAGCGATTGTAAGTAATTTTTTCATGTGTTTATTCTCCTATCGTTGAAAGTGTGACATCGACATACAACCAATCAAAATCTTCGATGGTTTGTGCGCCGGTCGGATAATCTTCAAATGTCTCTGTTAAATAAAAGACATCTTCTAAGGCATAAGCATAAGGTATGCTGTCATAATTTCTCATGTGATACGGTAAAGCAGCGTTCGCACCTGCATGAATCCATAAAGAATTGCGATCGGTGGATGAACCAAAATAGGTTCGATTGGCTTGAACTAGCTCACTGTTGATGACTTGATAAGACCCTGCGTACTTCACATCTGGGTCATCATCTTGATGATTCTTTATCGGTGTAGTAACGAATTTGTAAATCGAATTTTCCAATAGAATAGACCCACCTTCGGTTGAAACCAAGCCTTGATTGACAAAAGACAGGTTAGAACTATTAAGTAATAATCTCGTTTGATAGAGTAAGGTGTTGTCTAAAATCATGTGATACAAATGCACATCACCTTTACGTAATCTCGGCATGCGATCCATCAGGTTATAGACTTCTAAATGATGAAACGTCATGGTGATGTCTTCAAATCCAGTACCATCAGTAGTGTTGCCTAAGTTAAAGCCTTTCTTTTGAAAACTCGCGAACACTTTGAGGTCTTCAACTGAAATCCCTTCGGTTCTTAAACCGTCATAATACGGGTGTGTGCTTCGGTTATTTTCTAAGTAATCGATTTGTGTACCCACAAAATCATTGGGTGTGAAGTTGAGTTTAGACCACGAGAGTGTGACGTTTTGAGCATGTTCCCTGAGGTCAATGACACCATCATAGACTTGGTCAAAAGTGATGTGGTCAAACCATACCCCATTGACATCTTTCAAACTGAAGTAATCCCAGTCGTTTCGTTTGTACTGTCCTTCTGAATATTCATCCCACTCCCAGAGTTCTGAGACATGGAGGTTGCGGATGACGATATTGGATGAACGTTCGATTTGAATGTTTGCATGTTTGATCTTAATGCCTGTTTCCGAATAAATCATCAAATCACTTCGATCGATGATTTTAATCTGACCCACACCCGTTTCCATTAAGGTTGGATGGGTAAGCGGTTGACGGCCATGGGCACGATAAACGTTACTGTAAGTGGATAACGATTTACCGACTTGAGCTAAAGCTTCAGAAACGGTTTTAGAACCTAAAGATAAATCTTGTTCAATGCGAATCACTTTAACGGTTGAATCCATTAAAGCATCTAAGAATTCTACTTCGTTTTGAACCCCTGTAATTGTATTTTGATACGTACTGCGGTCAGTGATGATAAGCGAAGAAAAGCCAAATGGGTTATGTAACCTAGAGTTATCAACTGGCAACTCTTCATTTGGCAATGGTGTGATTGGATCGGTTGTAGGTATGGGTTTATCTGTGCACGCTGCCAACGTGAATAATAAACTAAATACGAGCATCATCCAAAACTTTTTCATGTTGTCTCCTGCGTCTATTATGTTAGACACTGTTTATTTCAATTTAATTATAACATACTTTTTTCTTACATGTCAACGCTTACATAGGTGCGTACGCAAGCGTTTTAAACAATAAATCGATATTTTCCTGTAAAACGAACTGTTTTCTCAAAAATGGTCGACATTTACTTTTAAGTTCAAAATAAGCCGATATAAACCATAAATACTTATGTTATGATAAGGGTAATGGTGTAGGGGGACTTCTATGCATACCAAGGAAATTACAGTCAAAGAACGATTCATTTTCGCTTTAGGGGATTTGTATGGCGGTGGTGGACAAACCATCATCGGCGTCTTGTATTTGGTCTTTATTACTAACGTGATTGGTATCGGTCCAGGCATTGCTGGTACGATGATCATGATTTCAAAAGGGTGGGACGCCATCAATGACCCATTGATGGGGATGATTACCGACAGAACCCATTCAAAGATGGGCAGACGTCGTCCATTCATATTCATTGGTGGGATACTTTTAATCCCAGCACTCGCGTTGTTATGGCTACCACACGGTATCGATAACACCGCACTAAAAGTCGTTTATATGCTTGTAACGTACTTGTTTTATTACACCATCAATACCATCATCGCGGTACCTTATAGCGCGATGTCGACAGAGATTACCAATGACTTTTCGGAACGCAACAAAGTCAACCTGACCCGTTTAATCTTTAGCATGACCGCGACGGCGATTTGTACCCTCGTACCGACGATGTTATTTGAATCCTATACCGTAGGTAACCTTTCGATTCTATCGGTTTATTTCATTCTGGTATTCGTCTTTGGTGGTGTATTCACAGTACCACTGATTCTAATTGGGTTATTCACCAAAGAACGTACCCCGTATGAAGCCGTTGAAAAGTTCAAACTGGAATCCTTTTTAAAACCATTATCGGTTAAAGGTTTTAGAAAGTTGATCGTTTTATATATCTGTCAAGCTTTAGCATTAGACATGGCTTCTGCTGTCGTAATTTATTATGGGTTATATGTCGTGAATATTTCTTCCACCATTTTCTTAGGCACTTTCTTGGGGATGCAACTACTGATGTTCCCATTATTATACAAATTGGTATCTTCGGTATCTAAAACAAAAATCTATTATTTCGGTTTACCTTTAACGATTTTAATGAGTTTAGGCATCGCATTCTTCCCTACCGGTGGGGCACCCATTTTACTCTATGTCTTGGTTGGTTTAGCGGCACTCGGGTTTAGTGGCGCACAGTTGATGAGTTGGATTTTATTCCCTGACGTGGTGGATTTGGTTGAACTTAAACTCAAAGAAAGAAATACTGGGGTGTGTAGCGGTGTGATGACCTTTATCCGTACCGCCAGTGCAGCGATCGCGATATTCATCATTGGTTGGGTTTTAGAACTCACTGGGTTCATTACCCCAACCGAATTATTACCACAACCCATTCAACCAGATTCTGCAATCTTAGGCATTCGCTTTATCTTTGTCTTGGGTTTAGGGATATTGATGTTATTCGCCTTTTTGGTTTCGAGAACCTTTAAACTCACACCTGACATTTCCAAGGACATCAAAGCATTGAATGAAAAGCTCGCAACCAATATCCCTTGGACATCTGAAGAACAACAAAGAGCGGAAAGCTATCAAAAGGAGTTTTGTTAATATGTTTGAAGACATCCCGATGTCGATAAAAATGACCCACAAAACCTTCCCTGAAATCAAGGACTTACACGCAGGTAACCGGATCGATGAATCGGGTATTTTGGATATCTTAAGTTATATTGATCATCGTTATGACTGTGCCGATTTTAGACTGATTTGTATCCTAAGAAGTCTCTACCAATACCAAACCTTGATTTCGAAAGAAACCTTAAATCAAATGAAAAAGACCGTCTTAGGGTTTAAGTACCACATGGCTGACCCAGGGTTTGACGGGATGTGTTTTTGGAGTGAAAACCACCAATTGATTTTTTCTGCTTGTGAATACTTAGCTGGGTCTTTATACCCGAATGAGGTGTTTACCAATACAAAAGCCTTAGGCTCTTTTCACAAAGACCGTGGGTATCAACACCTCATGTATTGGTTTAAAACCCGCTTTGAATTGGGTTTTGTAGAGTTCCATTCCAACACCTATTATGAAGAGGATGTCGCGCCGTTATCGTTGTTGATTGAGTTTGGAAGAGATGTAGAGATTCAAAAACAGGCGACCATTTTGATGGATTTGTTGATGCTCGATTTCGCACTCCTCCACCACAAGGGTTATTTCAGTGCGGCTTCTGGTCGTTGTTATGACAAACAAAAGATGGATCCCAACCAACAAGACGTGTTAGATATCATCCAAAAAGCCTTTGATTTGGGTCCTGTTCAAACTTATGATTATACGAGACTATCCGCGGATTTCATTTTAAATTCTGTTTATCAAGTCCCTCAAGTGATTAAAGGGATTGTGAGAGATCATTCGACCAAAATCATCCAAGATTCCAATGGTTTATATTTATCTGAAGTAACTAACTATTTCAAACAGAAAAAAGACTATTACACGACTGGTTTATACTTATGGTCGATGGAAGCTTTTACCAACCATGAATCGATTGAACTGACCATCGATATGTTTCATGATTGGCAATTGAAACACAATACCTTCTTAAAGGATTTAAAGACATTTGATAACGTCATCTTTAAGAAACTTCATCTATTAAAACCGCTCATAGGCTTGTTAAATCCGACAACCCAAGGGGTCGCGATTGAGCGAGCCAATGTGTATACTTACAAACACAAAGACTTCATGTTATCCACCGCTCAAATGTATGTCCCTAAAACATTTGGGGATCAACATCATGTCGGTGGCGCAATTCTGGATCAAAACACTTCTGTTTTCATCACACACCCAGCGAAAGCTTTCTTTAAAGACAATTCTAGGAACTTTAGTCCATCTTACTGGGTCGGTAACGGGATCATGCCTTTTGCATACCAACATGAAAACACAGCGCTTTATGTATTTGATTTGACCCCTAGATCCGGTTTATTTGAAAAGAAAAGAGCTCTATTCACACACGCCTACTTTCCTGAAGCACAGTTTGATGAGGTTATCACCCAATCAAACTATATCATTGGTGTCAAAGGAAAAGCGATGATTGGTGTTCAAGGGTTAAATCCCATTGAACGATACGACGCTTTTGAACTTAGGCAAATGGGAAAATACACCGCTTGGGCAATGACCGTGGTGTATTTAGATGATGTTTCATTGGAGGATTTTAATCTCAGATTATCGCGTTCTGCCCTCATTAAAGATAAACACAGATATGCTTATCAAAACATCGAAATCGATACGAAGTCTTGTACAGCCTTCTATCAAAAGCAAATGGTCAATACCGAATATCCACGTTTGGTTTCACCTTACGGAACGATAGAGCGAAACCCTTCTACCATCCAAGTCCATTATGAAAACCAAACCCTCACTTTGAATATAAAGGAGTTGATTCGTGATGAATCCATATCTTAAACAGTGTATCGAGGTTATTGATCACCACATCTCACAAATAGAACCCAAAATGAAGTGGATGTGGGGTGAAGCTTTGTTTGGGTATGCTTTACTACTAATGGATGAATACTTGGGTGAAACCAAATATAAGGCCTTCATCGAAGGGTATTTGGATTATTATATGGCGAATCCACCAGTGGTCGATCAATCGGATACATTCGCACCGATTCTCATCAGTTTTACATATGGTCGAATTTATCAATCGAATGCCTATGATTCACTCACACAACTGGGTTTAGATTATATTGATCACACCACACCGGTGATTGATTTTCTACCCAACCACTTAGGAAATAGTTTGGTTGGGAAGTTCTATCCTAAATCCATATGGGTAGACTCCATCATGATGTATGGGGTATTTTTGAGTGTATATGGCCATTATAAGAACAATCAAAAATACCAAATGATGGCTTATAATACAGCCATTAAATTCAAGGAATACCTTTGTAAAGATGGCTTATGGCGACATGCGTATTGGGTCAAGTTCAAACGGGCTTATCCAAAAGACATCTACTGGGGTAGAGGGAACGGTTGGGTCGTGATGGCTCTACCAATGATGTTAGAACACCTAGAACCGGTGTATCATCAATCCATCAAAACCATGGCCATCGAAACCGTTCAAGCCATCACACCACTTCAAAAAGAACACCTCTTTTCAACCATTCTAAACCACAAATCGAAACCTGAATCTTCGGCTAATTTCTTAATTCATGGGGGTATCCTTAAAACCGCACGTTTGGGTTTCTTAGATGAAGCCTATAAAACCACTGCCATCCAAGGGTATGAAACTGCCATGAAGACGTTCATTCAAATCAAAGCAGGAAAGCCTTATTTAACCCAAGTATCCAACCCGACCATCCCGCTACCGATATTCCCAAGGTTAGGCTACTTATGGGTTGGCTCTAGAGACAATTGGAGTTATGGATTAGCCAGTCTCATCTTCGCTTCAATGGCTTACGATCAACACATTTAAATGTAAAAAGAAAAGATGTCTGAAATCGCTTATGTTGCGAAATAGACATCTTGTTTTTTATTTGACCATCTTTTTATTCATGTTTCGATAAGCCAGCGCTAATAAGATCAGGGCTATGCCAAAACAACCAACCATCAACCAAAACATCGGTACTTCTAAGCCGAATACACCAATTTCTTGTGTACCATACGACTCAGCGAGTCCTTCCGCGAAGGGTGCAGGCAGTTCTGCGTAGGCTTGTTTTAGAATCACTTGTTTGAGTAAAATCGTCATGTGCGTGAATGGTACGACAGAGGCGACATTTGACATCCCTTTACCCAACACAAATAGCGGCATATAAATCCCACTCATGAACCCGATGACCGTCCCTAAGACACCTGCCAAGGCACCAAAAGCATTTTGGCTTTTAATCAACGTGACTAAGAATAACATCAGTGCGGATGAGATAAATGTGTAGAATAATATGAGTAATGAGGATATGACAATCGTTTCTAAGTTATACCAATAACCTGAAGAAATCCCCACGTATAGAATGGTTAATCCCCACATCATTAAAGATAACACCACAGTGACTAGGGTTGAAGAAATAAAATAAGATAGGATGACTTTGTAGCGTTCGATTGGGGTGACCATAAAGCCTTCTAAACGTCTGGTTTCAATGTCAGAAACAATCGTTCCCATCACCCCTAATGATAATGAAACGGTATTGACAACCAATACCCCACCCATGATGACACCCACACCTAAGAAGGTTTTGAGGTTGTCTTCAACGGTATCGAATGATCCACCGGTGGTATATTGTCTACCTAAGAATAAGAAATATAAACCGAGTAGGATGATGACCGATAAGAAAGAAAAGAAGACAGCTGCCTTATCTCTTAAAAAGACTTTGACATTTCTTTTAATCAATGAGGTGATATTAAACATGGTGTTCACTTCCAATCACTTGAATGAAGACATCATCCATCGAGCCTTTGATGACTTCGAATTGTTTGATGTTTTCTTTCAATACTTCTAGTAGTTGAATGGCGTCTTTCGCATCCTCCACTTGAATGACATATTCATCTGATACTTTCTTATAAGGTCTTTGGATGGATTCTAGGTAATCTACCAAAGCTTTTTTATTGAATGGTACCAATTTTAATCGGTCATAAGAGTATTGGTCTTTCAGTGCTGCAGGGGTCCCTTCAGCACATATTTTCCCTTTATTGATGATCACCACATGGTCCGCCACAGCCGCTTCTTCCATGTAATGTGTGGTTAGGAAAATGGTCATCCCGGAAGAGGTTTTTAAATCATCAATGACCTTCCAAACCACTTGTCTGGTTTCTGGGTCTAAGCCTGTGGTTGGTTCATCTAGCAATAAGATTTCTGGGTTTGAGAACAAAGCTCTCGCAATCTCTGTTCTTCTTTTTTGACCCCCAGATAGGGTTCTAAAACGTTGGTTCTCAAACTCATCTAGGTGTAAGTAACTTCTCAATTCTTCATAGCGTTTGAGTACGCCTGCTTTATCGTTGATGTATAAAGACCCACGATAGAGTAAGTTTTCTTTAACCGTTAATAAATCGTCTAAGATGTTCTCTTGGAACACCACACCTATTTTATTTCTGAAGTAGGTATCTTCCGATTGTCCATTTAACAATACTGCTCCTGAATCCAAATCGAGTAGGGTGGATATCACTTTGATGGTGGTCGATTTACCTGCCCCGTTCGGTCCTAAAAAAGCGAATAATGAGCCTCTTCTGACATTAAAGGAAATGTCATCGACGGCTTTGATTTCACCATAGTACTTCTTTAAGTGCTTAATTTCTAAAATAGCGTCCATATTAACCTCCGAATCGTCATTTGACCTCAGTATAGCACAGACATATACAGATGTATATGCTTGAATCGATTATTTTATCAACGCTTTACAGTGACGGTATAAATGACATCATATGGCAGTTCATCGATGACGATGTGGGCGAGTAAATCCACCGCCACTGCGGTATCGCTTGGCCATACATTGGCTTGTAAATTATCGGTACTGATTCGAATCACCGAGGTATTGAGTGAGGTCCACTCAATGGTTGAGCCTTCATATTCAGCTAAGGTTTGAGGTAAATAAAATAATTTAGACACACGGTCTTTGGAATCCCCTTCAAAGAAATTCATCACGATCAAACTATCGAGGTTATGCATCGGGTTATTGACATCAAAAATATAATCGTTCACCAGTATTTCATAAGCTGCGTATACGGATTTGTCTTCATGGTAAATCACCAATCCAACTTTATCGATACAACGGGTATTCACAATCTTTGGCATCAACCATTTAGAGCCATCTTGTTTGATGACACCATAGTGACACGTTCTTTCACTCATTTCAAAACTGAGATTCAATCCTTCAAAAGTTTCGGGTAATTCCACTGGTCCAGTGAGATGTAGGTAATCGGCTAAAAATTCATCTAAGCCCATCAGTTTTTCTTTTATTGTTGGCTCAGCGTGGATTGATAATACGGTCACTTTGAAATATTTGTAGTGTTTTTTGGTGGATAACTGAAATCTTACTGAGATGCGTAAAGTGACTTCAACGTCGGTCTCTTGACGGTGTACCACCGCTTGACTATTATCGATGATTTCAATCACATCTGGATTGTTCGATGTCCATGTCCCATAATCGTGTTCTGGTTGTGGCAACTCAAAATTCATGGTTGTTTCCTCAGGGATATTTTGTAGATCCGTGTAATCAAATGTAATCACATTCGAGCCACATCCCGATAGGGTAAGGACAAATAGTAAGTATAAAACAATTGATATCATTTTTTTCATGTAAAATGGCCCTCCAATGTAATGTAAAATCTATGCATATTATAACAATTATCACGGGTTTTGAACACCCCAAAAATAAAACACAGCCGAAGCTGTGTCTTTTGGTTTGTTGAATCAGCACGATTCACGGTAAATGATTTTACCAATCGGTTCTTGAATATCTTTAGGTATATGGTCGTTGATGATATCCATCAACGCGTTCGCGACCCGTTTTCCCCATTCCATATGGTCGATTCCAATGGTGGTGAGTTTCGGTGTAATGTATTCATCCAATACAATGTTGTCAAATCCCGCGACCGCGACGTCCTCAGGAATTTTGACCCCACCTTGTTTCAACGCTTCAATCAGTCCAATCGCGGACTCATCGTTCGCACAGAAGACAAAACGGGGGCGTTTGTCTTGTTTTAACAACAATAACCCTGCTTGGTATCCGCTTTGGATGGTGAAATCTCCTTGAATATACGTATGTGATAACCGATGTTCTTGGAGGGCTTGTTTGAACCCATCATAGCGGTGGTTGTTGTTAAAGGCGATGGTTGGTCCCGATAGGAAAGCGAAATCGTCATACCCTTTTTGAATCATTTCTTTGATGAATCGATAAACCAAGCCTTCATTGTCGATGACCGATGAATAAATGTTGTTTCCAACGAGATTACGATCGAGGACAAATAGTGGATGGCCCTGTGAAGCATAATGAATTAAAACCTCATCGGTCAACTGGCCATCAAATACGATTGCACCATCGACTTGACGTTCTTTCAGTAAATTGGAAGAGGCTTTACCCGAGCTGACAATGATGTTTAAGTTGTTCGCTTGTAAGGTTTGTCTGATGCCTTCTAGGACATCCGAGAAGATTGGACCAGCGAACCCATAGACAAAGACACCGATGTTCCCGGTACGTTTGGTTTTTAGGTTTCTCGCACTCCCATTCGGGTAGTAATTGAGTTCTTTCGCGATGGCTAAAATCTTCTGTTTGGTGTCTGGATGGACATTGGTTTGGTTATTCAGTGCGTAAGAAGCGGTGGAGATGGATACCCCCGCTTTTTTCGCAACATCTCTAATTGTAGGCATAAAAACCTCCGAATCCCGCATGGAAAAAATGCTTCTAAAGGTGTAAACCTCTAAAAGCATTTCCCCACATTGGGAGGACGAACTATGTGTGTAGTTTCGCCAATGAATTTATGAATTATTCAACGATTGGTTTGAAAAATACTTTCGCAGAAACGATGTCAAATGAACCGGTTGCAGGGGCTGTACCACCTTCGGCGAATAGAATCACGCCAGTGATGCCTGCAGGGATGGTAATTTCAACGGTGATTGGTTGATCATCGGCGAAAGTAACCCATTGTTCAACGGAGTCATTGACTTTAACCAATACTTGTTTGCCAGCAGTACCTTTTAAGGTAACGGAAACGGTATTGAGGCCTTCGATGTCTTTAGCTGCGACTGTAGTCTTCATGAATACCCATTCTTGACCAGCCACTTTGGTATAGTTGACTTTGGTTAATGAACCTAAAACAACCACATCATATGTATCGGCGTCATTTTCTACCCATGTATTGATCAAATCTTTAGAATAAGAAAGATAAGCTTCGAGGATTTCAAATGAACCGGTTGCAGGGGCTGTTCCTGGCGCACCAAACATAAATACAGACATGAATTGGTCGGCAGAAATGGTCACGGTTACTGGTTGATCATCGGTGAATGTCACGAATTTTTCAAGTGAACCTTGGTCATTTGGTTTAACCAATACTTGGTTACCAGCAGTACCTTTTAATGTGATGGTTAATGTGTTTAATCCAGCCACGTCTTTCGCATCAAATACGACTCTGAACCATTCCCAATCTTGACCAGCAGTCTTGGTATAGTTAACCACAGTCTTTTCGGTTTGGAAATCATAGGTATAAACGGTAGCTAGGTTAGGTACCCACTTGTCATTGAAGCTGTATTTAGCCGTTAGATCGACTTCAACAGGGACATAGGTTAAGGTAATCGAAACGATTTCGAATGAACCGGTTGCAGGGGCAGTACCACCTTCACCGAATAAGACGAGTTTCGAGAAGCTTGCGGCTTCAACCACGATGGTCACAGGTTGATCATCGGTGAAGTTAACCACTTGTTCTAACGCACCCATATCGTTTGGTTTAACCAAAACAGATTTACCAGCAGTACCTTTAAGTACGAGGGTCATCTTGTTTAAACCAGCCACTTCAGCGGCGTTAAATGTGTTAACCATCGCTGACCATGCTTGGCCTTCTACTTTGGTATAGTCAACAACCACTGGGCTAGTGCCTGTGAAGGTGTAAACACCAGCATCTAGGCTTGTCCAAGGGGTAGTCACTTGGTAATCCGCATTCTTAAATGTAACACTATGGATGGTGAATTCACCAGAACCGAGTCCACCAGGTACGGCGAACATGACGACTTTATTCAATTGTTCAAGTTGTGCTTGAGTCATCGCTGTTAAGTCGATGGTGAATACTTGTTTGGTACCATCAAATGTAAATTGTTGTTCTTTATTGCCTACAGGGGATTCTACTTTTAATAGAATGGTCTTGTTTTCTTGTCCTGTAAGTTCAAATTCTAGTTTCGCGAATCCGCTGAAGTCGCCATCGACTAAAGCGTACATGAAGTTCCATTCGCCCTTCTTAACATAGTCAACTTCGAATGCGTTTGCATTTGGTGTGATGGTATAAACCAAATCGCCACCATCGTACCAGTTGCCAAGTGCGAAGGTTGAATCGGTACCATTGTATTCATTGGTAATAAATACAGGTTCTTCAAAATCATAATCCGCGATTAAGAATGCATCTTTAATGGTTAATTGACCTTCAGCTGGTGCTAAACCGGCTGCGATGAAAATCTTAAAGTCTGTGATTGCGTTCTTTTCAGTTAAGGATAACTTAGTCAAATCGATGACCAATTCTTGTTCAGTACCATCCAACCAAATAAACGATTCAACGGCGTTGTATTCGTTTGGTTTGATGAGTAATTTATGACCGGCAGTACCTTGGACGACAAATACAGCGTAATTGAAGTCTGTAAAGTCACCTTGGACGCGGGTTCTCATAAATGCCCATTCCATACCTGCAGGTTTATCGTATGCAACTTGTGCATCTGTACCCGCGTAAGTAATGACATAGATACCTTCATCATTGGATTCATACTTTTGGTTGAAGTGGAATACTTCATCGGTACCATTGTATTCATTGATGTTGGATTGAATGTTATTGAATCCGTCATTGATGATGAAACCATCAGCGATGTCATCAGAGAATGTGAGTGCGGTAATCTTTAAGACACCGGTGGACGCTTCTCTTTCAGGTGAACCAATGATGACAATGCGATCAACTTTAGCCAAAAATTCAGATGATTGGATTAAGTTCCATTCATAAGTCCCTTGGATCGCAGTGACATTTAAGCCAACTTCTTTCGCAGGGGTATCATCTTTGGTTTCTAATCTTAACAACATAGAACCCATACCTTCGACGGTAATGACTAATTTCTTATAGACAGATAGGTCTTTGGTAATTTCTGCACTTTGCATAAATGCATTTGGGAATGTGCCTTTGTTGTAAGATACATTCAATTCTGCTGCGGTATTGGTGTTTAATGTATAAACGCCATCCCCACCGTCGGTCCAGCCGCCAAGGACGCTGAAATCAACGATTTCTTCTTCTTCGGGCGTCTTAGGTTGACATCCAGCGATGCCAAACACCAAGCCGGCCACTAAAAACATTAAAAATAGTTTTGTTGCCTTTCTCATGTTTTCCTCCTATTTATAGGGAGGGATTTAGGTTGGCTAAACCCCTCGTTTTATAACCAAAAATAAATTAAGACGGCATTCTCACAAATGTGATGAGTGCTGGTAATGTTTCCAATGATCCAGATAGATCAGTGGCTGGTACAGATGAAATATTGAACGCGACGTATTGGTAATTGCCCCAGAAAGCGGCGTCGGTCACGATGGTGCCTGTCAAGTTATTGGTTCTAAACATGACAGAATAGGTGTTGTATGAGTAATCCATATAGATGACTCTCACTTGATAACCAGCTGCGATTTGAATTTCAGTCACGTCAGCCATGGATTCTTTCGATAATACATTAGACGCTGCGAAACCTTTCGAGAAGGCGTCTGTACCTGGGGTAACAGCGATCGCGAAGTTATTCCAATAACCACTGACAAACGATAATGGTTGATCGACGTGTGCGACTGCAGGTCCTGCAAATGGCACGAAGGCTAATTTTGTAGGCATGGTGTCTAATACCGCAGAAATGTTGGTTGCTGTTGGTGCGGTAGAGATGTTGAAGCCCACATATTGGAAGCCTTGATAGAAACCATTGGTGAGTGGTGCTGAACCGACAAAGTTTTCAGTACGGCTAACGACTTTGAATCCTGTCCCTTCAATGTAATTAAAGAAAATCACACGAACTTGATAACCCGCTTCGATTTGAACGGTGGTACCTGCTGGGATGAATTGTCTTGGGATGATGTTGGATCCACCAAAGTTGACACCAGCGGTTAACGCTGTGCCATTGGTATTCCAATAACCAGAACTGAAGACGATTGGGTCCATATCATAACTGAACTTCGATGGTAATGTGTCTAAGGCGACAGAAAGGTCTGAAGACGGTACTGAGGAAATGTTGAATGCGATGTATTCATACGCACCCCAGAATGTCTCATCTAATACTATTGTACCAGTTAAATTGTTGGTACGTAGTAAAACGGTGTATTTTCCGTAGTTATCATAGCTTAAGTAAATGACTCTGACTTGATAGCCAGCCGCGATGGTAATTGAATTAATGCTTGAATAGTAAGCTTTGGATTGTGGTTGAGACGCCGCGAATCCATTTAAGAAAGTCATGTTCGCGTTGGTGGTTGTGATGGCGTTCTTATTCAATTCCCAGTAACCAGAGATGAAACTGAATTCTTGATCGACATGAGGGATGACCGCTGGGTGTAAATCCACCACGGTTGCCATATCGAGTGCCGTCATATCCACATCCGAATTGGTGGTGGTAATGATGAACGCGATGAGTTCCTTACCTGTTGAGAATGCTTCATCGATGTATAATGGTGCAGTTTGATAATCGCTGACCGATAAGACATTGTATTGGCCTTCAACATAGTTTAATACCACATACGCAAACTTGTAGCCTGCTTCAACTTCAACGACGGTATCGTTGTTGTAATAAGCAGCGGTGAGTGGGTTAGATGAACGGTGATAAACCGATTCAGCCAACGCATGACCATCTTGTTGCCAAATACCTGAAGACCATGTTAAGTCTGAATCGACATGACCTAAACCGGTGCCTGCTGGGTGATATAGTTTGAGTTTGCCAGCCACTTCATCTAGACGTGCTGAGATGTTCGAAGTTGGGTTGGTGGTAATGTTGAATGCGACATGGGTGTATGAACCCCAGAATGCTGCGTCAATTTCAATATAAGGTGCTGTATATAATACGGATCTTGATAAGACATGGTATGTATCTTCGCCAGTCTTTTCTAGATAGATGACACGGTATTGATACCCTGGTTGTAAGACGATTTCAGAACCAACCGGTAACATATACTTAGGAATTGGCATGACGGCTGCGAAGCTGTTATGCAATGCATCGGTATCTGGTGATACAGCGGTTGCGTTATCTGCCCAGAAGCCTTGAACGTAAGTGAATGGGTATAACACGCCATTGACTTCGATTGGTTCTGGTTCAGGTTCGGTGGTAAATGTTGAATTGGTGACTTGATAAGGGTTTTGGTTTGCCCCATTGACCGCTTCAATGGCCAATGCTTGTAAGTGTTCGGTAATACCCGATGGGCGGTAAAGCGATGCGCTTAAATCAAAACCAGTGATGGTCTTAAAGAAAGATAAGCCCGCGATGTAACGGCCAAGTGGGTCAGATAAGTGATAACCATCTCTGGTGAATAAGTCGCCAATATAGGATGTACGCGCATTTTGAATCGCGGTACCTGCAGGGATGACGTTCATCACTTGAGAAATCGGATCAACTTTTTGTGCAACCGCGTTTAAAATCGCATTGTACATGGTCATTTGATCTTTATCATAGTTTAGGAAACCACTATGGGTGCTGGTTTGTTGGTATGCCCAAGTCATGTGCCACATGATTTGAACATTTGGATTGGTTGCGTTTTGTTCAACGAAACGGGTTAAGGTTTCGATGTGGTTTGCGTATTGTGCAGGTAAGCCACTATAATGGCTGGCTTGTTGGAAGGTCACGACGTCCCAACTTTCTGCACGAATCGCTGCGGATAATTTAACACCATTGATGATTTCAACGGTAGCGTCTTCAAATAATTGATATTGGTATGCAGCTGCGTCATTCGCGATGTTGGTGACATGTTGAGCCAATTCTGACCCACCAATGTACATGTTCGCTACCACGATATTTTCTGCTGGGATGCCATAAGATTGTGCAATGCTCCATAAGAAACGTTGGGCATCTTCAGAGAAGCTATTACCAATCGATAATACTTTAAAGGTTTGATTGAAATTGGTTTCTGCTTTCCATTTCGCATACAAAGTGATGCTTTCGGTTGGCGCGTCTACTTCAAAGTTCCATAAATCCGTGTGTGCTTGATCGCGGTACCATCCGGCAAACAAGAATCCAGATTTCACTGGGTCTGCTGGACGTGCGATGACAACGTTGTTTTCAACTGAAACAGCAGTGACTGCTGAACCACCATCGACATCGAATGAAACCATTGGTGTGGATTCAATCCATTTAGCGTATAGGGTAAAGCTGTTATTCACAACATCTGTAAATACATATGGGGTGACCAATTCAGCTTCCACATACCAGCCACCAAAGGTATAGTTTTCTTTGGTAGGTGCCGTTGGTTCTGCAAGTGCAGTCCCGGAGTTGACATTGACAGATGCTACAACTGAACCACCATTGGATTCAAAGGTAACCACTAAAACGATTGGGTTCCATTTTGCATACAAGGTGATGTTCGCGTTCACAGCGGATGTGAATACGTATGCATTGGTATAAGCGACATCGGTATACCAACCATCAAATGTGAAATGTTCTCTTGTTGGGTCTGCTGGTTTTGAAACCGTGCTACCAGCATTGACTGAAACCGGTGGAATGACAGAACCATTGGTCATAAATGTCACTGTATAAGGTCCTTGTACGGCTGTCCATTTCGCGTACAAAGAAATATGACCGGTAACTTTATCACTGGTGAAATTCCAAGGGGTTGTAAGTGCTTCTTCTTTATACCAACCATCAAAGGTATAACCCGATCTGGTTGGGTCGGTTGGTTTGGATACTAAACCATTTTCATTGACTTCTACAGGTGTAACAACAGACCCACCATCAGACATGAAGGTAACGGTATACTTCACCGGATCTTCAGCTGGTACACAAGCGGCGAGACTGGTTACTAATAGTAAGCCAACCAAGATGTACATCAGTTTTTTCATTTCTTTTCCTCCCTAAATGTTTTTTTGCCTAATCGAAACGTTTCGATTAATCAAAATGAATGCGATAGTTTGAAAAGTCCTATCTAATTCTAAGTATAGTCGATAAAATGGGCTTTGTCAAAATAATTATGTAAGCGATTTCTATTTAAATGAATATTGAAAAAATTGAAATTTCGAGGTGATATTTTAAACATTTCAATTTTCACCTACACATAGTGTAAAAAGAAACCGAGTTCGTCTATCAAAGAGATGAACTCGGCTTCGGTTTTATGAGATGTTTTTCAATAGCCTTAACCCATTGAGGATGACGACTAAGGTACTGCCTTCATGGATGAATACCGTGAGGGATAATTGGATATTTAAGATCAAATTAGTCATGATTAAGAATAGTACAACCCCCATCGCGAAAATCATATTTTGAATGACAACTCGTCTGAGTTTTTGACTGACCTTATGAGCGATGACCAGTTTATTTAAGTCATCGTCCATCAATACCGCGTCCGCTACTTCCATCGCGATATCGGTACCTTGTTTCATGGCGAACCCAATGGATGATTTCACCAATGCAGGAGCGTCATTGACACCGTCACCGACCATCGCGACATGTTGATGGTTCAGTTTAAGGGTATCTATCCAATCTGATTTTTCAGCTGGTAACACATCACCGATAATTTCATCTATGCCGAGTGCACTACCCATGGCTTCTGCGGTTGTTTTTGAATCTCCAGAGATCATGATGGTATGGATATGTTTGGATTTAAAATAATCGATGGTCGATTTCGCTTTCGCTTTAGGCATATCTTTTAACCCAATCACAGCGTAGACTTCGCTTTTTACCCCAAAATAAATCACGGTTTTACCTTCAGCTTCCAAACGTTGCTGGGTTTGTTCGACAACAGACGATGGATCAACGAATAAAGCGGGTTTCCCTACCACATACGTAACCCCTTCATAAAAACCTTCCATCCCTGAACCGATCATGGGATTGACTTCAATATTTAAATCGATATTCTTTTGAAAGTGATTTAGGATGGCGATGGATAAGGGGTGATTGGATGTCTTTTCCATCGCGATCAACACATCGACTTTGGATTCATTGAACCAAATGACGTCGGTGACTTCTGGTTTTCCGACGGTGAGAGTTCCTGTCTTATCAAATGCGATGGCCTTGATATCATTTGAGTTCGATAAATACGATCCTCCTTTAAACAACACCCCACGACGAGCGAGTTGTGAAAGGGCGGATAGGGTTGCGGGAATGTCTGTCGCGGCGAGCGCACAGGGTGACGCCCCGATGAGAAAGACCATGGTTTGATAAAAAGCGATATCGCTATGATTATTCAAACCATAAAAACTCAATAAATAAAATAATGGTGCGATGATTAAAACAATCGTTACATAGATGGGTTCAATCTTTTTGATCCATTTGGCGGTTTTAGATAAATCACGTTGGGCATTTTTAACCAAGTTTAAAATGGATGCGAAGACGGTTTCTTCGGGGTGTTTGGATACTTTGACTTCAATGGTATGGGTCAAATTGATGGTACCACCATAAACGATATCATTAACCGTTTTATCCACTGGCATGCTTTCACCAGTGATGGCAGATTGGTCGATGGTGGTTGAACCAGATATAATAAATCCATCCACCGGTACTTGATCTCCATGTAGAACCAACACAACATCACCAATGTTGAGATCATCGACATCGACTAGGATGGTCTCTGCGTTTGTTTTGACCAGACGTGCTTGTTTTGGTTTGAGTTTTAATAGACTGGTGATTTCTTTTTGACTCTTGCTTTCGGCGTAGTCTTCTAATAGATGCGCTCCCGCAAAGATCAAAATCAATAACGCCGCTTCACTGAATTCTTGAATGAGGATGGCACCCAGCGCGCCAAGACTCATCAAGACATGGATGTTTGGTTTAAATGCTTTTTCTTTAAATGATCTTTTGAATGTATCGACTAAACCCGCTTGAATAACATGGTAACCCGCCAAAATGACGGTAGTAATATATAGAACCGTTTGAACCCAAGCGATGGGTATAAACCAAGCGATCACATACAATACAATCCCTACCCCAAATAATATCGTATTTAAATGACCTTCATGATGATGGTCATGGTCATGATGGTGATCATGTTCATGGTCATGTGATTCACAACACGTACTCATTTGAACTCCTGAATGTGATCTAAAGCTTGATTGAATATCAAGTGCACATGATCATCACTTAAACGATAGTAAATGGTTTGTCCTTCTCTTCTGCTTTTGATGAGGGATGCCTGTTTGAGGTTTTTGAGTTGATGGGATACGGCACTTTGGGTCATGTCTAAAATGTGTGCGATGTCATTCACACAAATCTCGTGTTTAGAGATGGCGTATAAGATTTTAATTCTGGTTGGGTCTGACAATACTTTGAACAGATCGACCATTAAGTAAAGGTCGGTATCTGGAATGATGTTTTGTTTGATGTCTTGAATGATGACATCGTGTCCACAGGATTGATGTTCCATGGGTCTCCTCCTTGTATATGAATGAGTGTTCATATATTCATATAATAACATATATCTTTTCCTTTTAAAAACAAAAAAGCACTGAAATCAGTGCCTTTAGTTCACATCCTCGATGACAAAGACCCAACGATAATAGATTGATTGGTTGCCGGAAGGGTCCGTTAAGGTGTATGTAATCATGTAGTTTCCTGCAAAGTTGGTATTGACGAATCCGGTGGTGGTCACCGTGACTTCATCACCTGAATTATCACTGGCTGTAACAGAAGCGTCGGTCCAAGAAGCACCCACCACTATAGTATCCACCCCTGGGTTGAGTACGGCTGTAGGGGCGGTTTCATCGACCACAAAAACCACTCTGGTTATAGACAAGATGATCCCTCGATAATCGATTTGATAGGTGATTTGATATTGGCCTACGGTAGTCATATCGATGGTATTTTCAATGATTTCTACTTGAATTGGTAAGCCATAATAGGATGCTCGTACCCCTGCGTCATGAAACGTTGAATTGACTTCAACGGTATCGACGCCTGGGTTGAGTTCAAATCGAATTTGATTGGGGTCAACTTCCCCACAACCCGTCAATACGAAGAGTAAAACGATTAAGAGGAGGAGGATTTTAGTTTTCATAGATGTCATCCTCTTTCTTATTTGGTAAATACCCAACTGGGGTTTCGATTTCATTTGGTAAGACAATCACATATCTGGATTTAACGATGACTTGGTCTTTATAAGTGACTGTATAAGTGATCTTATAAACCCCGGCTGTATGTGTATCGACTGAACCTGAGATTTCTAATATGCCTTTGTTATAAGTGACTCCTTTTTCAACATAGCTATCACCGACATAAAGTGTGGTATACGCTTTATTGAGGGTGACATTGACTTGATTATCGGTGAGAACACGTACTTTACGAATGAGAGTATAGACCAAGGTATCGCCATCATATAATTCATAAGTAATGGTTTGGATACCAACGACATGTGTATCGATGACATCTTTGAATTGAATGGTTAATCCATCGATTAAAGTATAAATCCCGTTATCGATATAAGGTTGTCCCTCTATAATCGTATCAACACCAGGGTTTAAACCAGCCAAACCGGGTTTCAATGTTTTTCGGTAAATTGGATAGACGACCACGATTTCTTGTTCATATAAGGTAACTTCTGTCCAACCAATGAAGGTGTAGTTGTAGTAATTATCCGATGGTTTTTCTGGACCCGCCATCCATTCGATGGGTTCTATACTAGAATACTGAACCACCGATATTACCGTGGTGTGGTCTTCGCTGAGGTATTGTAACTCAAAATACTGAACTTGATAATATCCGTAATAGGTCTTGTTTTCAGTCACGGTAAAATCGGTCACCGGTATCGTAAATAACGCATCTTCAAACCAACCATAAAAGGTGACACTAGGTAAGACCGTATCGGGTAGGGTTGGTACTGAATTTAGTAACCACATTTCAGATGTTACGAGATTTCCATCAATGACCCATTGAACTTGGGCATGGGTTGGACGGTAATAAGGGTAAATGGTGGTGTTCGTCGTAAACACCTGTGTGGATTCATACGGGGTTTGAAAAGTTGGGTCTAAGAACCAACCGACGAATTCATAATACTCGATGGCTGGTGGTCGTTCGATATCGATGGTACTGCCAGAAGTAATATAGTAGTAACTATCTTCAAGGGCTTCTGGATAATCGATCATCACTTGAACATAAGACAAGGTCACCAACGCCAGTGCATCGATCAGCCCGTGGCCATAATAAATATCATAGCCGGCTGACCCTAAATCTTTAGCCGTTGACCTGATGACTTCATTGAGGTGTGATACGGTCGCACCTGGATTTAAAGATTTATATAAAGCAGCAATCCCGGCGACATATGGACTAGAAAATGACGTCCCATTGACGGTTGCATAAGCGTTGCCTAAGTTGGTGGTTACAATCCCACTCCCTGGCGCAACCACGTCAACGGCGTCGTTGTAGTTGGAAAAAGAGGAGCGTTCGCTATACTGATTGATGGATCCGACAGAAACAACCGAATCGAATGACGCAGGGTAAACTTTGATGTTTTCACCATCATTCCCACTGGCAGCGACCACCAAAACATTGTGGCTTTCGGCGTACTCTACAGCTTTCTTGGTGAGTGGGTTAGCATACGTACTACCTAAGGATAAGTTGATGATATCCGCACCAAAATCCGCTGCGTAATAAATACCACGAATGATATCCGAGTCTTTAAAGGTATCTTTGCCGGATTCATTCGCTTTGATGACCATCAATTCAACTTGATTGGTCACCCCTGCAACACCTGTACTGTTGTCGATATTCGCACCGATGACCCCAGCGACCATGGTGCCATGGCCTTCATCGTCTTCAATGGCTGTTAAACCTGTTGTTTGGGTGACAGCGTTATAGGATAATTCAGAGATTCTACCTGCGAACTCTGGGTGGTTTGTATCAATACCCGTATCGATGATGGCGACAGTCACGAGGTTTGAACCCATCGTGATGTCCCAGGCATCATCGGTATTGGTAAGTTTAAGTGCATATTGGTTTGGGAAATAAGGGTCATTTACAATCGGTTTATCCCAAGGTGAGGCTTGCGTGACAGATACACTGTTATAAACAAACCCAGCGTCTAATAGGGTTGTAATATCGTTGCCTCGATATTCGACTTCAGCCAATCTGCCATCGAAGTTTATGAGGGTGATTTCATGGGTTTCTATCCAAGGGTCTAACGATTGGGTATCACTCGTTTCGTAGATTAAGGCATAGGTGGGTGTGATTTCATGGGCAAAAAAGCCAATGGTAACATTGACCATACCAAGGATTAAAAGCGATAAAATCAAGGCTTTTTTCATGGTATTCACACCTTCTTTCAATCAATATACGGTTTAAACCGTCCTTTTATTGGGAGATTGGTAGCGTCACCGTAACGGTGGTCCCTTGTTTAAGCTGGCTTTTGATTATAATGGTGCCATTCAATCGTTCAACCAAATTCTTCGTAATCGATAGCCCAATACCTAAACTGTCTTGTTGTTCTCTCGATGGATCGGCTCGGAAAAATGGATCAAAGGCTTTATCGATGGAGGCTTGTGACATACCAATGCCATTGTCTTTGACCTCAACGATGAGGGATTGTTTAACTTGCTTCATAGTCAACACAATATGACCATTTGGTTCGGTGTATTTGATGGCATTTGAGATTAGGTTCGTAAAGATTCGAACGAAGGAAGCCACTTCGGTTTGTATGGTGAGGCTATCCAAGTCATGCACATAATCAATTTGAATATGCTTTTGACTGGCTTGTGGTTCAAAGGATTCAATCAAGGTTTGTAAAACCAAGACAGCATCCATGTCTTCGAAAGATACAACTTGGATGTGTTTGGTTCTCACCCATTCTAACAATTGGCTGACTAGGTTTTCTAAGACAGACAATTGTTTTAAGATGTCATCGAAGTCTTTGTATAAAGCATGGTCATTGTTTTTACTCTTTAAGTATTCGATTTGTGCCCTGAGCACCGATAACGGGGTTCTCAGTTCATGGGATACATTGGTGGTAAAAGATTGTTCACGTTCGATGGCTTTCTCAATCGAGTCCAACATTTGATTGATGGTGCTGGCGAGCAGTGTGACTTCATCTTTATTGTCTTGAATGGCGATTCGAGTATCGTAGTGTTGTTCATGGGTGATTTCAAGGGCAGTCTTGGTCATGGTATGGATGGGTTTAAAGGCTTGTTTGATGATGACATAGCCACCAGATAAGGATACTAAAACAAAAATCGGTGAAAAAATCAACATCCATAACAACACTTGGTTAAATATGTTCGATGATTCGCTCGTGGAATAAAACGCTCTTAATGTATAGGTTTGATCGACTGGGACATCATAGATCAACCAGGTGGATTGGTTACTTTCATAGGTTTGAACTTCATAGGCTTGTAAAGCGAGATCATTTTGAATGGACCCTGGGATTTCGCCTGAAAAAACCACATCGTCTTTGTATATGACGTATATGATGTTGTCATATAAGTAACGGAAGGTTTCGTCTTCATCATCGTCTTTATAATACACACGACCATCGTCTTCGATGGTCAATTCTTGAGCGATTTCTTCGGTTTCATGTTTAATGGTCGTGGTCGCGTTTCGTTGAATAAATGTGGATGCTGTGAACAATGTAATGAGCATGTACACAGCAATCAGAATGAAGAATGATAACCCGTACCAGACGAGAATCTTGGTTTTTATTTTCATAACATCACTCTACCTTAATAACGTATCCAAAACCACGTACTGTATGAATGAGTTTGGTTTGAAATGGGTCGTCTATTTTACGTCTTAAAAAACGCATATACACATCAATGACATTGGAATACCCTTCATAATCAAAATTCGTACTGATGCGTTCTAAGGATTCACGCGAGACCACTTCTCCCGCGTGCATCATTAAGTATTCGAGCATGCTGTATTCTTTTTTGGATAAATGAATGGATTGACCTTGACGCATGACTTCATTGGTCGTGCGGTTCAAACTCAAATCCCCCACTTGAAGGCTATTTTGGATGGGTTTAAATGATCTTCTTAAAATCGCTTTGATGCGTGCTAAGAGTTCATCATAAGAAAAAGGCTTGATGACATAATCGTCCGCGCCTAAATCCAAACCATAAATTTTATCTTGAATGCTATCTTTGGCTGTGAGCATGATGACGGGTGTATCTTTTTCTGCCTTACGCAACCAAGATAATACCTCTAACCCATTCATTTTAGGCATCATGATGTCTAAAATAACCAAGTCATAATGGGTTGAATTCAAGTAATCCATGGCTTGTTCGCCATCCTTAGTCGAATCCACGGAAAAACCATCTTTAATCAATCGTTCGGTTGTTATGGTTCTAATTTGAAGGTTATCTTCAGCATATAAAATGCGCATGAGATCATCTCCCCTATGCTTTTATTTTAACACTCAAGATTAAAATCCGATTAAAATCGTTTTTTTAATGTCATTTTAATGTTCGTTTTCTATACTGAGTGTGTAATTCAAATGTAAAAGGAGACACAGACATGAGAAAAGTATTATTATTCATCGCAGTTTTGATGGTTTCATTGACGCTCGCTGCATGTAACAACACGCCAGATGGTAATCAAACCTTCACCTTAGAAGAGCTCGCTCAATACAATGGGCAAAATGGTGCAAAAGCATACATCGCTGTTGACGGTGTGGTTTACGATGTGACCAACGCCGATGGTTGGAACAACGGTAGCCACCAAGGCATGTTGTTAGCCGGTACAGACGCAACCGCTGTATTCGCAACCAGTCCACATTCAGCAGCCACACTCAACGAATTACCTAAAGTTGGTACGCTTGTATCCAACACCGCTTCGGTAAATACGCCTAACAGCTATTTACCTGTTTTCACCTTAAACGACTTGGCCAATTATACTGGCGCTAACGGGTCTTTAGCCTATATCGCTGTCGATGGTGTGGTCTATGACGTCACCAATGTCTTCTCCAATGGTAAACACCAAGGGATGCAACTCGGTGGCACAGACGCTACTGCTATCTTTGCACAATCCCCACATTCACAATCCTTATTAAACAGTTTACCGATTGTTGGTTCCTTAGAAGGTTATGATCCGATTACTGATCCTAACGCAACCAATACGACTTATTATCCAGTCATCTCCATGGCAACCGTTGAAGCCAACACTGGCGCGAATGGTTCAACTGCTTACATCGTTGTCGGTGGTGTGGTTTATGATGTTACCAATGTCTTTTCCAATGGTAAACACCAAGGGATGCAACTCGGTGGCACAGACGCTACTGCTATCTTTGCACAATCCCCACATTCACAATCCTTATTGAATAGTTTACCGATTGTTGGTACACTTGAAGGTGCACCATTATTGCCAAATACACAAAATCCTACCACACCAGGTTCTGGTGACGACGACGATGATGACTATGAAGATGAAGATGAATACGAAGATGATGATGTTGCTTATGCAAACCTACCACAGGCTATCCAAGATTATATAGAAGCGCATTATACCAATCTAACCATTCATGAGATTGAATTAGAACATGGTTATTATGAAATTGAATTTTCCAATGATACAGAACTTAAATTTGACTTGAATGGACAATTCATATCAGTCGAATACGATGATTAGTTGAATAAAAAATTTGATCGAATATCAAAAAAACAGAAGAAATTCTGTTTTTCGTATACTAAGACTAGGAGACATCTCTTAGTCTTTTATATTTATATGAATGGTAGTAAAATGAAGGCGAAGGCGTAGTTAAAAAATTTGAACCTTGAGTTCGTAAAAACTAGTATACCTATGA